>CAUYYU010000073.1:0-8441 GCA_963577415.1 Chloroflexota bacterium | reverse complement strand
GTAATCCTTATCTGGCTAGCCAGATCCCGACCCGTGGCCCCATTCTCGCAGCAGCCGGGTAATAAGGCGCACCCCCACACCGGTCCCCCCAGGGCTGATGTAAGACTTCTCCTTCACGTTCCAGGCGGTGCCGGCGATATCCAGATGGCACCATGGAACGTCACCGACGAAATGCTTCAGGAACATTCCTCCATTGATCGTACCGGCCGGGCGGCCCCCGGTGTTGTTGATGTCGGCGGTCTTGCCCTTGATGGCATCCCCGTACTCGTCCCAGAGAGGCATTTCCCAGACGCGTTCGCCGGTGTGGTCGCCGGACTCCTGCAGGCGCCGTTTCAGGTCGTCGTCGGTACCCATCATTCCGGTCGCCAGATTCCCTAGGGCGACGATCACCGCGCCCGTCAGCGTGGCCAGATCCACAATCGCGTCCGGCTCGAATTTCTGGGCGTAGCAAAGGGCGTCGGCCAGCACCAGCCGGCCTTCGGCGTCGGTATTGTCCACTTCAATAGTCTTGCCGTTCATCGCCGTAAGCACGTCTCCGGGCTTCATCGCCCGGCCGTCTGGCATGTTTTCCACCGCCGGGATGATGCCAACCACCCGTACCGGCAATTTCAGCCGCGCCGCCGCTCGCACAATCCCCACAGTGGCCGCCGCCCCCGACATGTCGAATTTCATATCGCCCATGTTCAGACTCGGTTTCAGCGATATTCCCCCGGTGTCGAAGGTAACTCCCTTGCCGCACACCACCAGCGTTCCCTGTGACTCGCCCTCCGGCACATAGTCCATCACGATCATGCGGGGCTTCTCCACACTGCCTTTGGCCACCCCCAGCAGCGCACCCATCTCTAAATCGGCCATCTCGTCCGGCCCCAGAATCTGGCAGTCCACCCCGGCGGCCGCGCACATCGCGGCCGCCTGCTCCGCCAGCATCTCCGGCGTGAGGTGGCCGGCCGGGGTGTTCTGCAAATCCCTCGCCAGCGCCACCGAGTCCGCGACAATCTCCCCGGCTTCGGCGCCGACCTGGACCGCGGCGACCTTGGCAGATTCGAATTCCACCAGCGTGAGGGTCTCGACGTTCACCTTCTTGTCCACGAGTTCGCCGAAGGTCTTAAATCGGTCGTAGCGGTACAGCGCCAGCTTTGCTCCCAGCGCCGTCATCTCGGCGGCTTCGGCTGTGCTCAGCCGTCCGGCGCCGGCTCCAAAGGCGATCGTGGCGATTCGCCGCGCCCCCAGCCCGTCCGCCGCCTTCACCGCCGTCCCCATCGCTTCCATGGCCCGAACTGCCGTAAATTTCTCGGACTTGCCCAGCCCGACCACAATCACCCGCGTCGCCGGAATCGCGTCTCCCGGGTACAGGGTCAGAAGCGAGTTGAACTCCCCTGTGAAGTCTCCCAGTTCTCGCAACCGACTGATCTCCCCGCCCATCCCCTCGTCCACCGCCGCTGTCGCTCCCCCCGGGG
The DNA here is from genome assembly GCA_963577415.1 of Chloroflexota bacterium. Classification (GTDB taxonomy): domain Bacteria; phylum Chloroflexota; class UBA11872; order UBA11872; family VXNJ01; genus JASLPR01. The sequence goes on along the minus strand of CAUYYU010000073.1, from coordinate 6,984 downwards.
CCGTTTTCTCGAACATGTTCACGATTATCGTGTCGACGTCTTGCTGCTGGATCGCTCCCTGGCTGATGTTTATTTCCACGCTGCATGCTCCGGGTCGAGGGGGTGGGCGCCGAGCCGCCTACTTGGCTCCGACGGCCCGCGAATTATATAGACTCGTTTCATGGGTTCTATTGGGGCGGCGCCGTGGCTGAAGACCTAGCGCGCTGCCGTTATGCCTTCGATGACCGCTCTTGTGATGGCGTCCAGATCGACCTTCGGATCCCAGCCCCAGTCGGCCCGTGAGGCCGAATCGTCGTAACGGTCGGGCCAGCTATCGACGACGGCGTTCAGCGTCGGGTCGGGCCGGTAGGTGAATTTCACGTCGGGCAGTTGGCGCAGGATCGACGCCGCCATCTCCTCCGCCGACGGGGCGATGCCGCTAAGGGTGTAGACACGGCGGGTGAGATCGGACGCCGGGGCGTCGTGCAGTGCGATCAGGGCGCTGACCGCGTCTTCGATGTAAATGATCGGGGCGCGAGTCTCTGGTTCGAGATAGAAATCGTAGGCGCCTTTGCGGACGGCATCCAGGTATACCTGCGAGCAATACCCGCTGGCGCCGCCGGTGGAGCCGAACGGGGCTACCGTTGCCACCAGCCGCAGCCCGCGAAAATCCACTCCAAAGCGATGATGGTAGTAGACGCCCAGACGCTCGCCGGCGACCTTGGTCGCTCCATACAGACTTTCCGGCCACTGGGGCGAGTCCACCGGTACCGGGTCCTCGGTCATGCGGCCGTAGGTGGCGACGGTGCTGGTGAATATGACCCGGCCGGCATCGTGCTTCCGCGCCGCCTCCAGCACGTTGCGGGTGCCAACCATATTCACCTGCCAGGCGGCGTCGGGATGCTCCTCGGCGTCCGACGACATGAGCGCCGCCAGGTGGAATATGGAGTCGAACTCTCCTGCGGCCACAATTTCGGATATCCGCTCGCCGTCGGTGATGTCCCCGACCGCCACCCGGCAGCGCTCGAATTCCGGCGTCCGCACCCGCGGTTCGGCCACCCGGTCTAGGAGGGTGACTTCGTCGCCCCGACGCACCAGAGGCGCGGCCAGTCGGGAACCCATGCTGCCGTTACCGCCGGTGATAAGGATTTTCATGAACGTTCCATGCTGGCTTCGGTCAAGTGCCCAACGCCTGGGTGAGGTGCCCGTAGCGTTCGCGGATCGCAACCCGCAACTTGGCCGGAAGCGGTCCACTTTCCACCGCCGCCAGGTTCTGGCGCAGGTGCTCCACCTTCGAGGTGCCGGTCAGCACCGTTCCCACGACGTCCGGCTCCAACGCGAAGCGATAACCTGCCTCGGGCACCGAGCCCACCTCGTCCCCGACAATCCAGGCCAGCGGATCGTCGCCGTCCACGTCATCCCGATTCAGAAGGCCGTCCTTCACGAGGTCCTCGAAGATTTCCCGGCGGCGGGCGGCGTCGGTCATCGCCCGGCGGACGGCGAACATGACGATCACGCCCACATTATTCTCCCGGCAGACATCCAAAAGTTCGTCCTCAGCGCAGGAGTTCAGCAGGTTGTATCCCACCATGGCGGTGTCGAAGTGGCCGCCGGGCAAGCATTTCAAGAGGGCCGCATGAGCGCCGTCGACGGCCCACAATTCGCTTACGCCGATGAAGCGGACCTTGCCCGCCCGCCGTTGCCGCTCCATCTCTGGCATGAGATCCGTCATGACCGGATCCACATCTGCGGCCTCAAGGCCGTGGAATTGGTAGACATCCAGGTAATCGACACGGAGCCGCCGCAGGCTGCCTTCCAATCGCTTCCCGAGCTCTGCGGCATCGATGATCTTGCCGTCGCCACGGCGATTCTTGTAGGTGACCTTACTGGCCAGGAAGTAGCGCTCACGGTCCACCCCGCCCAGAGCACGGCCCAGGATCGCCTCGCTCTCGCCGTAAATCTCAGCGGTGTCGAAGAAGTTCACGCCGGCGTCAATCCCGGCGGCGATCAGGCGGTCGATCCCGGTCTGGTCCACGTCGGTGCGCTGCCCGAGCTGGCTGGGACCGCCACCACCCTGGCCGAGCAGCGAGACCTGCATTTCAGTGCGACCCAGGCGGCGATACTCCATGATCCGGGATTCTAGCCGCTTGGATTCGCAGGCGTTGAACGTATAGGGTGTTCAGCGAGGCGATTGATAGGGTCGGGTCGAAATGTCCCGGCCGGGAGGTATACATGCCGGACGACCAGGGCAGGGTCCGCTGGGGTGTGATATCAACGGCAAAAATCGGAGTCGAAAAAGGCGTCATTGCCGCCGGCGACGAGGCCGACCACGCCACCGTCACCGCCATCTCTAGTCGCGACGCGGATAGGGCCAAGGAAGCCGCCGAAGGACTTGGCATCGAGAAGCACTACGGCTCCTACCAGGACCTGCTGGACGACCCGGACATCGACGCCGTTTACAACCCTCTGCCCAATTCGCTGCATGCCGAGTGGACCATCAAAGCGGCGGAGGCGGGCAAACATGTGCTCTGCGAGAAACCCCTGGCGATCGACGCTGCACAGGCGCGGGACATGGTGGACGCATGCGACGAGCACGGAGTGCTGCTGATGGAAGCCTTCATGTACCGCTTCGGCAATCGCAATGTCCGGGCCCGGGAGATCGTGAAAGACGGCGGCCTGGGCGAGGCCCGGCTGGTGCGGGTTGGGTTCAGCTTCCCGCTCCCCCGCAACCCGAAAAACATGCGACTGTGGAAGGATCTTGCCGGCGGGGCGCTGGCCGACATCGGTAGTTATACGGTGTCGGTGGCGCGATTCCTCTACGACGCCGAGCCGATGGCGGTTGATGCCCGGCTGGATATCGATCAGGAGTTCGAGGTCGACATCGGCGGGCTGATAACACTGGATTTTCCGGGCCATCGGCGGGCCACGCTGGACTTCAGCTTCGCCATGTCGCGCCGGCAGCGATACGAGGTGCTCGGCACGGCGGCGGCGATGAACGTTGACGAGTGCTTCCTGCCGGCTACTGTAGTCCGCACCGTGGACATCGAGCGACGCGAGGGCACTACCGGCGATCCAGGTCCCGAGCAACGCCTCGCCGAGCCGTTCCCGCCAATGAATTCCTACACCGCCGAGTTCGAGGCCATGTCCAAATCGATCCTCACCGGGGCGCCGCTGCCCTGGGGTGGGGAGGACGCCGTGCGCCAAATGCGGGTGCTAGATGCGGTACGCGAATCCCATGCCACCGGCCGTCGCGTCGGATTGGAACCGCATCAGGAGGCCAGCTGATATGTCGAGTGTCGGGACCGTGAATTGGGGAGTGATTTCCACCGCCAGAATCGGCACCGAGAAGGTGATCCCTGCCATGCAGGCTGGCGGTGTGCAAATACTGGCGATCTGCAGCCGCGACGCCGACTGCGCCGCCGCCGTCGCCGCCGAGATGGGCATTCCCCGGCACTACGGCTCCTACCAGGACCTGCTGGACGACCCGGACATCGACGCCGTTTACAACCCTTTGCCCAATTCGCTGCATGCCGAGTGGACCATCAAAGCGGCGGAGGCGGGCAAACATGTGCTCTGTGAGAAACCGATGGCCGACAACGTGGAGCAGGCGATCGCTATGACCCGCGCCTGCGCCGCGAATGACGTGCATCTGATGGAAGCCTTCATGTGGCGGTTTGGCAATCGGGCGCGGCAGGTCCGCGAGCTGGTTCGCGAAGGCGCTATCGGCGAGCCGCGACTGGTTCGGGCATCGTTCTCGTTCCCGCTTCCGCGCGATCCGGCCAACGTTCGCCTGCAAAAGGAATTGAGCGGCGGCGCGTTGGAGGATGCCGGCTGCTACCCGGTCAACGCCACCCGCTTTCTAATGGACGCGGAGCCGGAGTCGGTGGAGGCGAGGCTGCGGTTCGACCCCGAATTCGAGGTCAATATGTCGGGTGTCGCCTCCATGATTTACCCGGACGGTCGGATGGCGCTGGTCGATTTCAGTTTCGAGCACGAACGACGCCAGCTCTTAGAAGTAGTTGGCACCGAGGGGCGGATCGAGGTCGAAAGTTTCATCCTTCCGTCCCCGGATGATGCCATCATAAGGATCGTGCGCGGTGGGGAGGATGAGATCGAATCCTTTCCGCCAGTGAGCACCTACGCCCTGCAGGCGGAGGCGATGAACCGGGCGGTGAGTACTGGGGAGTCGCTGCCCTGGGATGGCGACGACGCCATCCGGCAGGTGCGAGTGCTGGATGCCATTCGCGAGTCGCACCGAACCGGGACCAGGGTGAAATTGGAACCGCATCAGAAGCTGACCTGAGATGGCTGAGCGCACTGGCGCCGTGAACTGGGGTGTCCTCTCGACCGCGCAAATCGGGCGGAACTTGGTAATCCCCGCGGGGCAGAAGGCGGCCAACACGAACTTCTTGGCGATCGCCAGCCGCGATCTCAACCGGGCCCGCGAAGCCGCTGAGGAATTGGGCATCCCCAGAGCGTACGGGTCCTACGAGGAATTGCTGGCCGACGAGGACGTGCAGGCGATCTACAATCCGCTGCCCCTGTCCATGCACGGGCCCTGGACCATCAAGGCGGCCGAGGCGGGCAAGCACGTTCTCTGCGAAAAGCCGCTGGCGGCTGACGCGACCGAGGCGCGGGCCGTAGTTGATCGGTACAACGAACTCGGGGTGGTGCTGATGGAGGCGTCCCAGTATCACTTCGCGGAGCGCAACTTGCAGGCGCGCAAGATCGTGCGGTCAGGGGCGCTAGGGATGCCGCGACTGGTGAAGGCGTCGTTCAATGTGAACGCGCCTCGCGATCCCGACAATATCCGCAACAAGAAGGAACTGGCCGGTGGGGCGCTGGCCGACATCGGCTCCTATTGCGTAGGCGTCGCCCGATTCATTTTTGAAGAGGAGCCGCGACGGGTGCTGGCGACGCTACGGATCGATCGCGAGTTTGAAGTGGATATGACCGGGTTCATCATCATGGAATTCGCCGATGACAAGACCGCCCTGCTCGACTACAGCAAGGAAGCGCGCGGACGCCCGATCCTGGAAGTGCTGGGAACCGAAGGTCGGATGGTCGTGAACGATTTTCACCTGCCGTCAGACAAGGAATGCAGGATCCATATTTTCGATTCGGACGGTCATTCGGAGACGCTGTTTCCGCCGTTCGACTCGTACATGCTCGAAGTTGAAGCAATGTCGGATGCGATTCTCTACGGGGCGCCACTGAAGTTTCCGGCCGACGAGGCGATAGGGAATATCAGGGCGATGGATGCGATTCGGATTTCGGCGGCTGAGAATCGATGGGTGGAGCTGGCCGAGCTGGGAGGCTGAGCCGGCATCAGCGCCGTCGCCGCCCCCCACTGCCGCGACCGCCGCCGCGCCAGTCGTCGGGGCTGTTGGTTGAGCTGCCGCCACTGAGGGACTCGCCGGGGAGCATGGCGCCGCCGGTAGAGGTAGTGTCGGAACCGGCGCCGTTGGATCGGTCGGCGACGGGATCTCGGGGATCTTCCTCAGGTTTGATTTCGTCCCAGTAGCGGCGCCGGATCGAGCCGCCGATCATGTGCTCTATCCGTGACAGGGACACGAGATCGGAGCCGGTGACGAGAGTGGTCGATGCGCCACGGCGTCCCATCCGGCCGGTGCGACCGACACGATGGGTGAACATCTCGGGGTCTTCCGGGGGATCGAAATTGACGACCCGGGCGATCGAGAGGATGTCGAGACCGCGAGCGGCGACGTTCGTAGCCAGCAGTATCTGGCCCTGCTTGCTGCTGCGGAACCAATCCATCGCGCGATCGCGTTGGGACTGGTTCATGTTGCCCTGTAGGGAGCGGACCTGATAGCCGGCGGAATGGAGCTGGCGGCGAAGACGTTCGATGCCGTGCTTTGTGCGGCCGAATACCAGAGTGGTCCCGGCCGTCGGCTGATCGAGAATCCAGCAGAGAGCGCGAAATTTTTCGAGCGCCGGAACGACCAGGATCTCGTGCGTGATGTCGGGAGTGGTGAGCTCGTCGCCGCCGTGCTCGATTCGCATCGGCTCGTGCAGATATTTCTTGAGCATGTCTTCGAGCCAGTTCGGGACGGTAGCGGAGAACAGCGCGACCTGACGATCCTGCGGCAGCCTGCCCATGAGCAGATCGATATCGGGGCCGAAACCGTCGTCGAGCATGCGATCGCCTTCGTCCAGAACGAAGAAGCGAATGTCACGCAGTCCGAGAGCGCCCTGATCGATGAGGTCAATGATGCGCCCGGGCGTGCCGATGACGATCTGGGCGCCGTCCTGAAGGGCCCGGCGCTGAGGATCGTAGGAAGTGCCGCCGTGAATGAGGACAGTGCTGATGCCGGTATTGCGGGCGGCCATTTCGGCGACCGCACGTATCTGCTGAGCCAGTTCGCGTGTCGGAGCGAGTATCAATGCCTGGGGACGGCGGAGTCCCGGATCGATGGTCTCGATGACCGGCAGCAGAAAGGCGATCGTCTTGCCGGATCCTGTCGGCGCCTGGGCCAGGAGATCGCGGCCTTCGAGCAGGATCGGGATTGCGAGTTCTTGAATCGGGGCCGGGTCGGTGATGCCTTCTTCGGCGAGATTCTCAATGATGTCTGATTGCACGCCGAGGGCGGCGAATGGGCTGTCCAAACTTGTCCTGTTTTTCCGTGTAATTCACGGGCGGTTCTGGTCTGGCGCGGGCGCGGTTCGGCCCGGTGCGGCCTGAGGCTTTGATCTAGCGACCTGGTAAAAAGTGGGCCCCGGCAAAAAAACCGCCCGCTCGGCAGGTTATTCCTGCCGGACTGTGTCGCTGGGGCAACGGTAACAGCCCCGGCGGGATGGGGACAAGCTATTGCCGACCCCGGAGTGGCTGGCGTCGGGGTAGCGCGTGCTACGGTGCGGCGAATCGTGACCCGGAGACGGGCGATAGGATTGGAGACTTGAGCATGCCCGGAGTCGTGCTTGCGGTAGCCGAGATTGAAGTGTTCGACCGGGGCAGCGGGATCAAGAGCATCCCGCTGGTAGGCG
>CAUYYU010000072.1:0-8444 GCA_963577415.1 Chloroflexota bacterium | reverse complement strand
TTCTATTGAAAAATAGGAGAGACGCCGGATAATGGGCCGAGAACCATTTGAGAAATAGAGGAAGCGTCATGGAAATGGTGGAACTGGGAGAGACCGAGTTGATGGTGTCGCAGCTGTGTTTTGGGACGGGGCATCTGGATCACATAGGACAGAATTTCGCGCCGGAGCGGGGGGGCGGAATTGCTGGTGTACGCGCTGGAAAACGGGGTGAATTTCTGGGACACGGCGCAGAGCTACGGTAGCCACGCGCATCTGCGGCTGGCGCTGGAACGGGTGGGACGGGAGAAGGTGATTGTGAACACGAAGATCGGTTCGAAAACTCTGGAAGAGGGCCGGGCGGCGATTGACAAGGCGCTGGAGGAGATGGGCACGGATTATGTGGACTTGATGATGCTGCACGGGGTGCAGAGCGTGGATGAATTCGAGGAACGGCGGGGCTGCCTGGAGGCGTTGCTGGAGGCGAAGGCAGCGGGCAAGGTGCGGCATGTGTAGGCGTCGACGCATCGGGCCAGCGGAGCGGTGATGGAGGCGATGACGGCGGCGGGGGATATCGAGGTGGTGCTCTCGGTGTTGAATAAGGAAGGGGTGGGTCTGGAAGGCGATCTGGAGACGCATAAAGGCTTGCTGCGGGCGATCCACGAGGCGGGTAAAGGGGTGATGATTATGAAGCTGATGGACGAGGGGAAGGTGCCCGACGAGGACGCGGAGGAGTGGATCGGGTGGGGATTTGAGTTTCCGCACGCGCACTGTGTGAATCTGGGGTTGACGAGCGAAGAGGAGATAGACACGGCGGTGAAATTGGGCTCGCCGCTGCTGGTGGGGTAGGAGGGGGCCGGGGGGTTCCGGGCGACATCGGGTGGTGGGATTCGGTTGGTAGGGAAATCTACTTACGGTTGTGGGAGGACTAGATATATAGTTGACCCACACCCTACCTGGGGTGGGATTGAAACCGGTGATCGCAGGAGAAGAGGATCGCATGGCGGAAGGCATCACCAAAACGCTGAATCGGTGGAAATCGATCGAGGGGCATGCGCGGGGGGTGGAGAAGATGATCGAAGAGGACGCCTACTGTGTGGATATTCTGAAGCAGACGCTGGCGATTCAGGGCGCCATTGAGAAGGTAAATGGGGCGATCCTGGAGCGGCATTTGAATTCGTGTGTGACGACGGCGATACAGGGTGACAATCCGGCGGAGCGGGAGCGGGTGCTGGTGGAGTTGATGGACGTGTTCCGGGGCTCGGGTCATCTGAAGAGAGTGGCGGCGGTGGGTGAAGTGCTGGGCGATCTGGCGGATTCGCTTGCGGCCGGAAATGGCGCCGGATCGGAAGAGGGAGAGGCGAAATGATGGCGGTTGAAACTAAGAAGGATTCGGGCGAACTGAAGCAGGCGATGCTGCCGGTGATCGGGATGTCGTGCGCGTCATGCGTGGGGCGGGTGGAGCGCTTTCTGGCGCAGGCGGAAGGCGTGACCGAGGCCACGGTGAACCTGGCGATGGAAACGGCGACGGCGACCTACGATCCGGAGCGGATCGGGGTCGATGGCCTGGTGGAGGTGGTGGAGGAGTCGGGCTATGAGGTGCCGACCGAGGTCTTAATTATCAATATCAGCGGGATGAGCTGCGCCTCGTGCGTGGGCCGGGTGGAGAGATTCCTGGCGAAGAAAAAGGGTGTGCTGGAGGCGACGGTGAACCTGGCGACGGAGCAGGCGAGGGTCCGCTATGTGGCGGGCATGGTGAGCGCGGCCGATCTGCACCGGGTGGTGCGGGATTCGGGCTACGAGGTGCTGGTGGCGGACGACGAAGCGCGGGCGGACGTGGGCGAGGGTGATGGTGAAGGCGCCCTGGAGCGGGTCCGACGGCTCGAGCGCACGAAATTGCGGAATATGGCGGCGATGGCGATTGGGCTGGGACTACTGGCGCTGTGGGGTTCGCTGGACTGGATTTCGTGGCTGTGGTCGCCGGAATTCTTGCAGGAGCCGTATGTCCTGCTGGGGCTGGCGATACCTGTGCAGTTCTGGGCGGGGTGGGGATTCTACCGGGGGGCGTGGGCGACGGCGAAGCACTTTACGGCCGACATGAACACGCTGATCGCGGTAGGAACCAGCGCGGCGTTTTTCTACAGCCTGGTGCTCACGATCCGGCCCGAAGTCCTGTCGGGAAGCGGGACCGAGGTGGTGTATTACTACGATACGGCGATGATCATCGTCGGGCTGATCCTGCTGGGCCGCTACCTGGAGGCGCGAGCGAAGGGCCAGACGTCGGCGGCGATAAAGCGCTTGATGGGGCTGCGACCGAAGACGGCGCGGATCGAGCGCGATGGGGAAGAGATCGAGGTGGCGATCGAGGATGTGAGGCCGGGCGATGTGGTGGTGATCAGCCCGGGCGAGAAGGCGCCGGTGGACGGCGTGGTGGTGGCGGGCGCCTCAGCGGTGGACGAGTCGATGGTGACGGGTGAGAGCATCCCGGTGGAGAAGACGGTGGGCGACACGGTGATGGGGGCGACGATCAACACGACCGGCAGCCTGCGGGTGCGGGCCACGCGAGTGGGCCGAGACAGCGTGCTGGCACAGATCATCCGCTTGGTGGAAGAGGCGCAGACTTCCAAGGCGCCGGTGCAAAAGATGGCCGACTGGGTGGCGGCGCGGTTCGTGCCGGTGGTGATCGGCATAGCGATGGCGACGTTCCTGGTGTGGTACCTCGCGGGACCGGAGCCGGTGATCACGCACGCGATCGTGAGCTTCGTGGCGGTGCTGGTGATCGCCTGCCCCTGCGCGCTGGGACTGGCGACGCCGACGGCAATCATGGTGGGCACGGGCAAGGGCGCGGAGGCGGGCATCTTGATTCGCAACGGCGAAGCCCTGGAGACGGCCGGGAAGGTGGACGTGCTGGTGATCGACAAGACGGGCACGATCACCCGCGGGAAGCCGGAACTGACGGACGTGACGACGCTGAACGGCCACAATGAGATGGAACTGCTGAGGCTGGTCGGCGGCGCCGAGGGCGATTCCGAGCACCCGATCGCGCGGGCGATCGTGCGGGGGGTGGAGGGGCGGGGGATAGAGATTCCGCGCTCGGGGAGCTTCCGTTCGATAACCGGCGGCGGAGTGCGGGCGCAGGTGGGAGAGCGGGAAGTGGTGATCGGGACGGCGGCTCTGCTGCTGGAGGACGGCGTGAAGGTGGAAGGCGCGGAGGAGCGGGCGAACGTCCTGGCGGCGCTCGGCAAGACGCCCATGTACGTGGCGATCGACGGAGAGCTGGCCGGGGTGCTGGCGGTGGCGGACACGCTGAAGCCGGAGTCGCGGGAGGCCATCGGCAAGATCCACGAGATGGGCTTGCGGGTGATCATGCTGACGGGAGATAACCGGCGTACGGGTGAGGCGATCGCCGCCGAGGTGGGCATCGACGAGGTGCGGGCTGAGGTGCGGCCGGAGGACAAGGCGGCGATAATTCGGGAGCTGCAAGCGGAGGGCCACGTGGTGGCGATGGCGGGTGACGGGATCAACGACGCGCCGGCGCTGGCGCAGGCCGACCTAGGGGTGGCGATGGGCAACGGGACGGATATCGCGATGGAGTCGGCGGGGATCACGTTGGTGCGAGGAGACCTGCGCGGGGTGATCGCGGCGATCAATCTGAGCAAGCGCACGATGCGCACGGTGAAGCAGAATCTGTTCTGGGCGTTCGCCTACAACACACTGCTGATTCCGCTGGCGGCCGGGGTGCTGTTCCCGCCATTCGGGATTCAGCTAAATCCGATGTTCGCGGCCGGGGCGATGGCGCTGAGCTCGCTGTCGGTGGTAGGCAACTCGCTCCGGCTGCGGCGGTACCGGTTGGACTCGGGGAAGGCGCCTGAGGTGGATAGTGAAATTGCACCGGCTCGGGCCGAGGTGGCGATCTAGCTCGCCACTGTGCGGTCAGGGCTGGTAAATCTCGCAGCCGGGGAAGGCCGGCGACTTCGCCCTGGGCGACGTGGTGGAAGGCGAGCTGGCGGTCGATGAAGGCGAGCGGGCCGGATTTGTGACGGCGGATGGATTTGGCGGGCTTGTGGCTGCAGCGCGTTCGGTGATGACCAGCTCGGTTTCAGGCCGGATTTCGCCGAAGTCCAGCATGTCGCGGGGCGGGAGCTCGTCAGTCGGTTCGACGTTGTAGGGCGGGAAGTCGTCGGTGGCGCTGAGATGGGCGCGGCTGGCGTCGAATGGTGTAGGTGAATTAGTAAACTGGTGCTTGTCGATCGTGTGGATAGCGGAGGATCGAGTGTAGCTGGCGGGAGACTGAATGGACTACGCGATGTGAGGTACGGCGGGCGGATAAGTGCCGCGTGGCAGTCGGGTTGGTAGAGTGCCGGGTGGCGAAGGCCGCGTGAGTGGCGCTGGAAACGCCTTTAGTAAGCCGGGAGATCGAATTGGATTATGACGGGACGATGAAAGCGCTGCCGCCGCAGTTTCAGCAGAACTTCAAGGGGCTGGAGACGCGGTATGCGGAAGCGGTGTTGGAGGAAGTATCGTCGGAGGACGCGAAGACGGTGGCCCGGTATTTGATCTCGCTGAAATGGGTGGCGGGGCTGGCGCAGAGTCGGGAAGCCTTCTTGCGAAACCAGCAGGCGCAGAATCCGTCGGGTCTCGTGAACGCGTTGACGAATCGGGCGGCGACGTATGACGGGCTAGCGACGGCGTTGGAATCGCTGACGGGAGTGGACGCGTTGGATGAGGCGGGGGGTGGGGTGGCGATCTCGCTGCGGGAGATCGGGGAGGTGGACCGGAAGGTGGTTTCAGATATGCGGCTCAGCGTGCTGGACAAAATGCGGGAGGAACGGGAGACGGCCTACCAGCAGGCAGCGACGCACCTCAATGAGGCCGTCCGCGGCCTGGTCGAAGCGGCGAGCGAGTTCTATGCGCCGGGGATTGTGCAGAGTCTTCTGACCGCTACGGAATAGGGGGGATCGCTCGGGGGCGCTGGATTTGGGAGGATTGAGTCCGAGCGCTGGATCATCCCAACTTACGCTAGTCGTGCCGCGCGACCGGTCCCGCGGCGAAGCGCGGAAGAAGGCTGAGGTCATCGAGGTTGTCGGGCATCTTTTATCCGGTCTGCCGCCCGAGGTAGCGCTTCGAGCTGTATACGCGATGGTCGGTCTTGGTGCGACCGTATGCCGTCCGGGCGATCCACACTGCCGATCCTGTCCGCTGTTAGACATCTGTCAGTTCAATTCCTAGGTAGATCCGTTGCGATCGGATCCAAGAGATGCGTGCGAGCGGCCCGATTTCCCTACATAAACCCCGGGGCGGGGGAGAAGTTGATTTCGAGGCCCTGGTTGAGGAGGACCTGGTCGCCGCCGTGGCGCTCGACCATGGCGCGCTGAGCGGCGAAGGCCTGCTCGTTGACGGCTTCGGGATCGCAGACTTTGCGGAGTTCGGTTTCCAGGCGGGCCACCGTGTCGGCGTAGGCCGGGTCCTGCCCGAGATCGGTTAGCTCGGAGGGGTCGTCTTGCAGGTCGAAGAGGTTGGGCGGGTAGCGGTTGCCAGCGTAGTAGATCAGCTTGTAGCGGTCGTCTTTGACCATGTAATTGCCGACGGTGGAGAACAGGGCATGGTATTCGCTGAAGGCGATGCGGTCGGGAGTGGATTCGCCGGTGGCGATGGGCCAGAGGGAGGTTCCGGGCAGGCTGGCGTCTTCTTCCTCTGAGGGTACGCCGGCGCAATCGATGACGGACGGGAAGCAGTCGATGATACTCACGTTCTGGTCGGAGACGCGGCCCGCGGGGATGTCGGGTCCGGCGACGATGAAGGGGACGCCGACGGAGTCGTCGTACATGCAGGATTTGCCCCACAGGCCGTAGCTGCCGAGCATTTCGCCGTGGTCGGAGGTGTAGATGATGCGGGTGTTGCCGGACTGGCCGGACTCTTCGAGGGCTTCCAGGACGCGGCCGACTTGGTGGTCCATAAAGGAGATCATGCCGAAGTAGGCGGAGATGGCGTTACGGACGACGCCTTCGTCGATGGGGGCGTCGCCGAGGGCGTAGCGCCATTCGCGGACGTCGTCCCAGAAGGGATGGTCGGGCCAGTCGGAGCGTTCCCACTGGTGGGGCAGGGGGACGGATTCGTTGGGGTACATGGACTTGAATTCTTCGGGCACGATGAACGGGAAGTGGGGATAGGCGAAGGAGACGAAGAGGGCCCAGGGCTTGCTTTGGTCAAGGGCTTCTTTGTTGAGCCAGGAGACGGCTTCGTCGCCGACGGCGGTGTCGAAGCGGGTGTACGGGCATTCGCCGGCGCTGGCTTCGAGGACGTTTTTGACCATGAAATCGAGGGGCATCGGGCGCCAGCGCATGCAGCCGAAGATGTCGCCTTTGCCGTCCAGGACGTTCAGGGAGACGCGGGAGTCGGCGAGGCCGTTGTTGTCGGCGTTGTCGCGGTAGTGGAGCTTGCCGATGGAGGTGACCTGGTGGCCGGCATTGCCGAGGCGATGTCCCCAAGAGGCTGCTTCATCGCCGATGTAGGGGTGTCCGTTGTCCCAATTGCCGGTTTCATGGACGTAGCGTCCGGTGAGGAAGTTGGCGCGGGAGGGTACGCAGATGGGGTTGTTGCAGTAGCCGTAGTCAAAGCGCACACCGGACTCGGCGAGGCGGTCGAGGTTGGGGGTTTTGACCTGCGGATGGCCGTAGCAGCCGGACATGCGGCGGGTGTGCTGGTCGGACATGATGACAAGCGCGTTCATGGGTTCGATGGACATTGCGGCTCCCTGGCGGATGGCGGCGGACGTGGGTCGGAATGATTGATAGTCGGAGGAATATGGTAGCGGTTTGGCAGGCGGGTTGCCGCGACCCGCGGCCGTTTTGTTCGTGCCGGAGACGGACAGCTGGATGTGCCGGGAGGGTGGGATTGGGTATATTGGATGGGTGACCGGCGCTGGCAGAAGTCGAACTGGAGCAGGCGGCCGGCTGGGACGAAGTCTCTGTCTGAATCGGTGGAGATAACGATGGCGACGACAGGACAGGTTCGCCGGTGGCGGCGGACGTTCACTTTTGGACGGCGCAGGGGGCTGGCCGGGTATTTCTTTGTGGCGCCCTCGCTGCTGTTCCTGGCGCTGTTTGTGATATTGCCGATCATCGCGGCGTTCTACTACAGCCTGACCGACTACGATTTGATGTCTTCGCCGAGGTTCGCGGGCCTGAAGAATTACGGGAAGCTGTTTGACGATGACCGCTTCGCGCACGCGATCACGAACACGCTGCTGTTTGCGTTCGGGACGGTGCCGTCGGGGGTGGTGACTTCGCTGGCGCTGGCGGCTCTGATCAACCGACAAATCCGGGGGATTTACACGTTCCGGGCGCTGTTTTACATGCCGGTGGTGAGCTCGTTCGTGTCGGTTTCACTGATATGGCTCTGGCTTTACGAACCACAGTTCGGTTTATTGAACGACATATTCGAGGCGTTGGGCCTACCGCGGATGAAATGGCTGCGGGACGTAGACACTTCGATGCTATCGATCATCATCATGAGCGTGTGGAAGAACATGGGCCTGAACATGGTGATCTACCTGGCGGGCCTGCAGGGCATCCCGCCGCACCTGTACGAGGCGGCGGATATCGACGGCACGGGCAGGTTCGCGAAGTTCCGGTACATCACGCTGCCGCTACTGGCGCCGACGACTTTTTTCGTTGTGATCGTTTACTTCATCGGGGCGCTGCAGATGTTCGTGCAGGTGTGGGTGATGACGGGGGCCGGTACCGATTCCCTGCATACGGGCGGGCCAGTAGACAGTACGCTGACGGTGGTGGTGCTGCTTTATCACACCGGGTTCGAGTACCTGAAGATGGGGTACGCGGCAGCGATCTCGGTGGCGATGTTCGCGATCATCGCGGTGATTACGATCATCAACGCGCGAGTTCTGAATTACGACGTGGGGTACTAGGCGGCGCAGCGGGCAGCAAGGCCGCTTTCGTCTAGAAGGCATACGCGGACATCGGGGCTAGAAAACGACGCCGTCGTCGTAGAACTCTTTTGGAGTAGGGGTAGCGCCGATCTTTGGTCCTTCGGCGATGACGGCTTCTTCGCCGCCGTACTTCTCGAGCAGGGTGCGCTGGTCGGCGAAGGCGCGGTCGTTGACGGCTTCGGGATCGCATATCTTGCGCAGTTCGGCCTCAAGCCGGGCCCGGGTTTCGGAGTGAGCGGGATCGCGGCCCAGATCGTTTAGCTCCGTCGGGTCCTCTTGCAGATCGAATAGCTGCGGCGGGTAGTCGCCGGCATAGTAGACGAACTTGTAGCGGTCGTCTTTGACCATGAAATTACCGGTGGAGGAGCGGGCGGCGTGGTACTCGCTGAAGACGATGCGCTCCGGGTTGGATTCGCTGCGGGCGATGGGCCAGAGGGAGGTTCCGGGCAGGTCAGCATCAGCGTCGGCCAGGGGAACACCGGCGCAATCGAGGACGGTGGGGAAGATGTCGACCCAGGAG
>CAUYYU010000071.1:0-8515 GCA_963577415.1 Chloroflexota bacterium | reverse complement strand
CGTGCCCTCTTCCTCACACCCGCGCCACATCCTGTTGAACGGTCGCGGTTCGGATGGTATCTGTACGCGTTGCAGAACTACGGGGCCTTTGATGGTCGGGCGCCGCGAGTTGAATATTGGACATTCACCCTAGTCAACATCGCCGTCTTTGTGCCGGTGGGAAGCATTAAGTAGGCTGCGTCGTTCCTGCGTGTAAAGCCTAGTCCCAGACTTTTTCCCAACGGCCGGACTCAGCTGAGCGGTAGATCGAGAGGGCGGTGCGTAACTCGCCCAAAGAGAATTCGGGGCTCGCCGCGAGCGGTGTACCTTTGAGAACCGCATCGGCGAAGTCGTCGAGTTCGAGGCCGAAGGATTTCGTGTAACCTCCGGGTTCGCTGATGCTCCTCCCCTCACGGTGTTTGGCGTCGAAGATCTTCAGTTCTCCACCGATCCAGTCACCCCCGATAACGAGCTCCCCTTTAGTACCGGTCACTCGCCACCGCTCCCCCGCGAACAGCGGCGAGACAATATTGAGGGCGTGGAAGGTGGCAAACTTGCCGTTCTGAAAGCGAAAGATTGCGTGGGCAAGAGATTCACCCTCCATCGACTCCATCGGTCGACCAGTTATACCAACGACCGAGTCGATCTCGCCCATCCACATGCGTAACGGGCGAATCCAATGCGATCCACCATCAATGGCGATGCCGCCGCCGGTCGCGGATCTACGCATACGCCACGGGGTGCGCTGGTCGAACCACTTGGGTTCGTACTCGTAGAAAAAGGTGGCTCGGGCGGTAATTACCTCGCCGATGGCACCCGTATCGATGAGTTTCTTGGCACACACGATCTCCGGCCAATACTGAGCGTTCTCAGCGACCATGAATACGGTGCCAGCTTTCCTCGCAACGTCGATTATGCGCTCAGCGGCGTCAAGGCTGGTAGCGATGGGCTTTTCGAGAACGACATGCTTGTTGGCTTTGAGCGCCTGCATGGCTAGTTCCTCGTGGATGTCATGCGGCACCATGATATCTACTGCGTCGAAACAGTTAGCTTTTAGGGCTGCGTCGAGTGAGGGATACACCGCCGCTCCGGTTTCAGCTGCAATCACCCTAGCCTTGTCCAAGTCGGGATCGACAGCGGCAGCTACACGGATACGGTCGCCGAAATCGTGGATGCCGTCCAGGTGATAGCGGGCTATCGCGCCACAGCCTATGAAGGCAATACTCAAAGTGTCGGGCATTTAGACCCCCAAGTGTTGCGTGCTGGCTACCCTAATTTTAGCCAGTAACCAGCACGGTCGGATTCGGAATAAAGGTTGCTGACGCCTTCAAAGCGCAGACTACGGATGTCGCCGCTATGGTCAACGATGGCATAACACCATAGTGAGCATGAATCGCCGACGAGTACGACAGATCTCAAGTGACTGGCAATACCTGCGAATCCCGCGTAGAACGATGCGATCTACTCGGTGTGAAGCTGGTGGAGGCCGTTGCAGAAGGTAACGTTATGCGGCTGGGCAAAACGTGTGCTGCACCAAGATAATCCTTACGTGGCAACTTAGTTCCATAGTCATGAGGATGTTCTCATATATCTAGATTTGGACGCCAATTGCCTGCTCTAATTATTTATAGAAGAAAGGATGGCTAAACGTAGATGGTGAATAAGGCAAAACAACTTCTCTTAGATGGAGAGCCAGCGATTGGGGCGGAGTCGAGCAGTGGTTCTCCTTGGAATGCGGGGGATTTGGCAAAGGCGGGCTATGACTGGGTTCTTATGGACGCTCAGCATGGTCTGTGGGAATTAGAAGACTTGAGGACGGCAGTGGTCACTGTCTCAGCTGCAGGTGCTACTCCGATGGCCCGAGTGCAGGAGAACAATTTCAGCCTGATAGGGCGCCTGTTGGATGACGGGATGCTGGGTATCGTTGTTCCCATGGTGAACACAGAGGAAGAGGCTAGGGCTGCGGTGTTCGCCACACGCTATCCACCTCTGGGAGGACGCTCTAACGGCCCAACATACCTAGCCTTAACTCACGGTGAAAAGTACTTTGACTCTGCCAACGAGCAGGTCTTCCTTGCAGTACAAATCGAGTCATCTCAAGCTGTAGACAATGCCGAAAAAATCATGGCCGTGGAGGGCGTAGACGGTTGCTGGATCGGGCCATCTGACCTTGCTCTTTCCATGGGATTAAAGTTTGCGGATATCGGCACGCACAAACGGCATAATGAGGCGATCGCCCACGTGCTGGATGTGTGTGGTCGCCTGGGAAAGGTGCCGGGCTATTCGTGCAATGGTCTGGAGATGGGTAAGCGACGTCTAAGTGAGGGTTTCCAATTCATTACCGTGGGGGAGGACAGCGAGTTCGTGCGTGAGGGAGCGGCGAACACACTTCAATATCTACGTGCGAAATAGTTTTGGGTTTAGGAGTTAGGTGCAGCGTGCTCCCCTGTTTGGAAGGAGTGAGTATTCGATGCATAGACGTGTGCTGCAATCCAGCGGGCTAGAGCGGCGGTGAGTAGGTAATCATTCCAGCTGATCATCCAGGATTCGGCGCAGGCGCCGCTGGTCCGGACGGGGCGATCATCTACATGACCAAGGCGACGGGGCGATACGCTTGTCACCAGATCGGCGAGCAAGCCGGGCGATCGACACCTGACGGCGCGAAACACGGAGACCTGAAAGGAGCCGGCGATGAACGGGCGGATTGTCGATCTGACCGCGACTATTGAAGAGGGCATGATCCAGAATGCGTCCTTCCACCCACGGGCGCCGTTGATCTGGACTAACCAGAATCACAATGTCACCCAGTGGTACCACGAGCACCTGTGGGGCGGTGATCTGCCGCCGCTCTTCGACGGTCTGCCGCCCGAAGCCGGTCAGCCCGGCAAGGGCCACGGTCAGCAGAGCGAGCAGGTCCTGTTCGGCACCCACATGGGGACCCACATCGACGCGCCGCTGCACTTTGACAGCCGTCCCGACGCCGGTGATGCCACCACCATCCCCGTTGAGAAGTGCATGGGCGACGCCATCCTCCTCGACCTGCGTCCCGAGGTCGGCGATGACTTCGGCCACGTCATTACCCGCACCGACCTTGACGCTGCCGAGGCCCGCACCTGTGACGCCGTCCGCGAAGGCGACATCGTTCTGCTTAACACCGGCCATACCGCCGCCAACGTCTACGGTCCCGAAGCCGACCGCGAACCCTACACCCCGATTCATCCTGGTCTCGCCTACGATGCCCCCGCCTGGTTTATCGACCACAAGGTGAACCTAATCGGCATCGACACCGCCAACTTGGACACCGACCAGATCCTTTCCGCCCACGTCAACTTCCTCCTGCGGCCTTGGATCGGCAAACCGCCCATCTACATCATCGAGAATCTAGTTCGTCTTGAGGATATCGACCGGGCGCGCTTTCACTTCATCGGACTGCCCCTGCCCATCAAGGATGGCAGTGGCTCTCCGATCCGTGCACTGGCGATCCTGCCGAACTGACCACCCCGCAGCAGCGGGGGCTGCGCCCCCCGAGCAGGAAGGTCGCGGAGGCTCCGGCTCACGCCCGGTACGATATGTGACCGGCCAACTCAAAATCGCTTGACACGAGCGCGGTGTGATACTGGCCTCCCACTATTCGCGCATAGTGCTTGATAACCGTCCCGACCAGAGCAAATGTCATGGTGAGGATTGATCCGAAGGAGGTCACCATGTCGTCTGCAGAATCACTGCCCACACTCTTCGACGATTCTGCCGCCGGTTGGGAGCGCGCTTTACGCCTTTCTGTCCGAAAAGGAACGACGTTCCGGCTCCCGCCGCACCCTGGATAGCTACTACCAAATGCTCCAGCACTTCTTCCGGAGGCTGGGCAAGACGCCCGAATCGCCATCATCACGGTCATCAACAGTCGGCTCCTCCGTTACGATGTGATGTCCTAGCGGAGAGCATGGGGCGGCGGGTGACATCAGCAAGAGTGATTTCGGGGATTTTCTGGTGCCCGGCGTGGTGACGGTCGTCTACGGATGCTGGCAGCATTGCTCCATGGGTTAAGTACAGCTCGTCCAAACCTAGCCAGACCCGCCCCGGTCCCGACCACCGTCTACACTGTCGGATCATGAAACTGCGTCCCATCCTGCTCGTTTCCGTCGCCCTGGGGCTCGTGGTTCTCGTCCCGATTCCGGTCGTTGTGGGGCTGGGACTTTACGGATCGTCCATTGGCGGCCAGTCCACCGCCGTCGCCGCTACTGGCGCCGAGCTTCGCCTGGTCCCGGCCAGTGGCAGCCCCGGCGCAACGATCACCGTAAGCGGGCGTAACTGGGAGCCGCGCGAGGAAATAGCGATCTACGTGGATATCCCGGAGTCAGCCGCTACCGGGGATCGGCGTGTGCGCCTCCTATCGGTCACCGCCTCGCGGTCCGGTGCGTTTGAAGTCGACCTGGTGTTCCCGGCACTGATCCTTACGTCGGCGACGACGGTGGTCACGGTCGAAGCCGAGAGTCTGGGCCAGGACGCCAGCCCATCTGAGGTCCGGGCCAACTTCGGATTCGTCGGCTACGAAACCGAGATCGAGATACATGTGGTAGATGCTCGCCGCGGCGGCAGTCTTTCGGGGGCCCGCGTGCAAATTTCGGACGGATTTGGGCAGCTGGTCGCCACGGTCACCACGGATCTCGCCGGTATCGCCACTTTCGCCGGGGTGCGCCCCGGGGTCGCCGGGCTCAATGTCAGTCTGCTCGACTATCAGCACCGCCAGACCACGGTCACGGTCCCCCAGTCAGGTTCGTATGATTTTCAGGTTGAGCTCACGCCGTCACCGTCCCAGCGTCTTCTCATTCCTCACCCGGACAGTCTTGGCGGAGGGCTCCTGATGTACGGCCTTCTCGATCGCGCCTCGGGCCTTGCCCTGGACAGCATCGCGTCGGTCCGGCTCCGCGGTGTTCGCCTTGAGAGAGTGCTTGACCCCGGTATCGAGTATCGCTTCGTGCTCCCGGCCGAAATCCGCATCTCAATGGAAGGCGATTCCGGTTCCGCCCAGCCGCCCCGCGCCCTCAGCTCCATTCTCGCGGTTGTGAACAGTCTGAAGGGCTTTTCGGAGAGAAGACCATCGCACGTTTATTATGCGGGTAACACGGGCGTGATCGATGTCGTTTTCGCGATCGACGATTCCTACTGGGCGACGCAAAGCCTGTACCTGGTGGACGGCCGGAGTTTCCGGATACTGCGCCGGGTTCGCTTCGGACCAGAGTCTTTGCCCCCGGTTCTGAGCCGGGACCGTTCCCGAATATACGTCCTGAACTGGTTCACCCGGCGCGTGGATGTCCTTAGCGCGGCCACCGGCGGGCGCATCGAGCGAATCGACTGGCTGCCGCCGTTTATTGGCTTTGTCACCGCCGATCCCGACAGCGGGGGCCTCTATCTAATATCCAGTCTCAGCGGCGTTATTTCTCGCTTCAACGTGGAGCAGGGGACAGTCGCAGACGAAATCGCCACCGTCGCCGGCGCCACCGGCCTGGTTCCCGATCCCCGGCGAGATCGCCTTTACGTGTTCGGGGAAGAACTCGACTTCCTCACTGTGATCGATCCGGACACCGGGGAGATCGACGGAGTGTTTCCCCTCGAACAACCCATCGAGTGGCTGTGGGTCGATCCGGAGGGTCTGTCTCTTTTCGCCGGCGTTTACGCTGCCACTTGGGTTCAGATCATCGATGCGGCTTCGCTTGAGGTTCTGACCACGGTTGATCTTCCCTCGGTACCCCGGCCGCGCGTCCCGACCAGGCTGCCCACGGAGATTCCGTAGGACGCAGCACCGCTTTCGCCAGCCCGGCTAAACGAGGCCTTCCTGCTCGGGTTACTCCGCCGGGTCGATGACCGGATCGACGATGGGGCAGTTGACGACGATGTCGGTCTCGGTGATCTCCCAGCCGGTGGCCCGGACCGCCTCGGCCGATCGGAGCTCGTTGGCCTTGTAGCCCGCCGGCGCCAGCACCAGGTTCACCCGCCAGAACGCCGAGTAGTCTTCCTGCCTCGGGACAGCGTCGATGATGCTCCCCTGCCCCTCGACAAACCGCGGATCCCCGTCGTCGTCGAATCCGGTTATCAGTGCCAGCAGTGGGTTCGCGGTCGCCGGATTTGGGCCAAAATTCGGGTAGAAGACTTCTTTCCCATCGCGCCAGCCTTGCTGTAATTCGGGGCCCTCTTCCAGGGTCGATCCCGCCGGCACCAACGGGCAGTTGACAAACATTCCCGGCTCGAACATTTCGAACCCGGAATCAGCCACCGCCTGGGCCGACCGTATCAAATCCGGCTCGTAGCAATCCGGCACGGTCACCATCGTCACTTCCCAGAGATCGGAATAGTCGGCATCGCCCGGCTCTACGTCAACCACGGCCCCCTGTCCCTCCAGAAATTCGGGATTGCCCTCGCTGTCCATGCCAGTGACGAACACCCAGATCGGAGCGGTGTCGACCGCGTCTCCGGTAGTCGGCGTATTGGCCCGAAATTGTAATAGCGAGCCTCCTGGTCCCGATACTAGCCGTCCACCAGCTCAAAGTGCACGGCTTCCGAAGGAGCGTTGCCGGAGTCCGTTCCACCCTCCGCCGATTGATTGTCGCCGCACCCGGCAAGTGTCACTCCGGCGGTGCCCGCCAACGCCAGCCCGGTCATTCGCATTAATCGACGTCGGGTCAGAAATCGTGGACGAACGGCTTCGGCGCCTGACATGTACCCCTCCGGAAATGGTGATGGCCTCGACGTTAAGCCTAACCTGACGGCAATCCTCCAAGGACCACTATCCTCACGTTCGTCGGCTCGGGCTTTAGATCAGGACGATTCGGACCTGGTGACAGGGACAGTGTCTTGATCCTCCCTGCCGTCCCGGCGACAAAGTCGATTCGTTCCGTCCTCAGGGCGTAGTGTCAGTGGGATTTTGGTCGTGGCCCCGTTGTCCTGGGCGGAACTAACTCCAGCCGAGCCAGGTTGCCGTTTCGGCGTCGCGCTTGCGGGCCGGCGGCACGGCCCTCTCCCCCGGGTAACCCAGAAATACCAGGCCCAGAATTCTGCTGTTGTCGTCCACGCCGAGCAGGCCCCGGAGCACGGGACTTTCGATTGCCGGTGGAGTGCGGACTTTCGAGGCGATGCCCCTGGCCCAGGCGGCCAGCATCATGTTTTGCACGGCCATCCAGGTGGCGGCGAAATCCTCCCGTTCGTACACGTCCTCATCATCCAGCGCTGATGTGACGGCCACGACCACCGGCGCTCGCGTGAGTATGTTGGCCGCCTTCTCCACCTGCGTCTTACCTTCGGGCGTGGTCACATCGACCTCAGCCGAAATGGATTTGGCCAGCCGGTTGCTGATTCGTTCCCGCTCGTCGCCAGCCACAACGTAGAACTTCCACGGTTGAGTGAAGCCGTGATTCGGCGCCATGACGGCCGCGTCCAGGATTTCGGCGATGTCCTCCCGGGAAGGTGCGACATCCGTCATCCGATTCACGCTGCGGCGGGTTCGTATGGCTTCAATAACGTCCAAATTCCTGATTCCTCCTCGGGCGGCTCTGCTGGAGACACTGCTTGGGTGCGGTCGTCCGGATCCATCCTCGCGAAGTCGTCCGCGCAAGGCTGTCCCCGATCGGCGCCGCCTATGATCGCGGATCCAATCCCGAGCTTACTGCCGCTCCCCGTCGCCCCTCCACCACAATCGACCGAAAGGGCCGACTGCCAGCGTTTTCAGCCGTGCGACTTACCCCCGCGAATACTGCCGCACCCGCAGCCCGGCTTCTTGCACGAGCGCCGAGTAGACGGGCTCCAGCTCGGCGTCATAGCCGATGTCCTCCTCGTAAACGACTTCCCCAATCCCGGCCTGGATCATCTCCTTCACGCAACCGAAGCAGGGTCGCAGAGTCGAGTAGATGACCGCCCCATCGGTGGAGGTTCCGTGCCGCGCCGCAAGGGCGATGGCGTTCTGCTCAGCGTGGACGCAGAGGCAGGTGTCGTAGCCCTGGCCCGGCGGGGTCTCGCCGGCGCAGCGCGGACAGCCGCCGTCGTCGCAATTGGTCACCCCGAAGGGCGTCCCGTTATAGCCGGTGCTGATGATCGTCCTATCTTTCACGGCGATCGCGCCGACCTTGCGCCTGGAGCAGTTGCTCCGTTTGGCCACCTCCCGCGCCAGGTTCATGAAGTACTCATCCCACTCGGGTCTTCGTTCTTGCTTGCTTGCAGGACGGGATCGTTCGCCTACCGCCATCATCCCTCCGTAGTTGGTTCGCCCGCGCCTTCCGGGCCGGGCCGGAGCCATTGTCCCACATACGGTTCGAACGGCTCAGAGGGGTGCACCCGTTTTCGCGTCGCCCGGCGTTCGGCGTATCCTGAAGGCCATCGTTCAGCGCGATCCATTCCACACTAGAGAGACCCGGAGCGTCTATGAAAGCGATACAGATCACCGAAGTGGGCGGGCCTGAGAAACTGACCCTGGTCGACATGGACCGCCCGGCGCCGGGCGCCGGGGAGGTGCTGGTGAAGATCGAAGCGGCCGGGCTCAACTTCATCG
>CAUYYU010000070.1:0-8531 GCA_963577415.1 Chloroflexota bacterium | reverse complement strand
GTCTGACAGCGGATAGCCGAGCGTGTCTACTCCCCCCAGCCTCCGGAACACGTCCGCGAAACCCACTTCCTCGCCTTCCACCGAAACGTTGGATATCTTCCTCCCCCACGGTCCCGGCTGTTCCCCGGGCGAGTCGTTCGAGGGAGCCCGCTCCGCTCCGGCCGGCTGCGAACCGGATCCCGGTCCCAGCGTGAATTCGTTCCACAAACGCGGAACCTGAAAGCCGCGGTCCGGCCGGTACTCCACCACTCCACTCTGGAAGTACTGCACCAGCACCCCCGGTCGTTCCTCGAACAACTCTGAAATCGGAAATCCCCACCGCTCCAACCCGCCGGTCCGATCAAAATATCCGACGACATCCGCCTCGTATCTTCCGATCGCCGGGGTTCTTATTCTTAGGCTGACGATGTTGTAGCCGCGTCCCGTGAATCTGCGCACCTCCGTAACTGTTGCCCCGTCAAATCGCACATCTTCCAACTGCTCGCTTCGTCCGCCGGTAGGCTCGCAGGCGGCCATGACGATAGCCACGGCGATTGCCAGCCAATGCCAATTCCCCCGCAGCCCTCTCAGCGCGCCTCTCATATCCGCCCGGTCAGCGGTGACAGCTCGGGATTTCCACCTTGCCCACCCAATGCTGCTACAACGCCTCCGACTTAAACGTCTCATGGGCATCGATCAGCCGCGCTTCGGCCAGCTCCTCGTCATCCACCCCGAACCGATCGCTGTACAAATCCTCCACTGCTCCCACCAGCGCCCGGGCGTCCATCCCGTGCAGCCTCATCAGGTACGCCTGCGTCGCCCCGTGGGCATAAGTGTCCTGTAGGCCGAGCCGGATCTGCCGCCCGCCGGCGCCGTTCGTCGTCATCATCTCCGCCACCGCCGAGCCGAGCCCGCCGGTCGTCAGGTGATTCTCCATCGTCACCACCCCCCGTCGCGCCGCCAGCACCGTCTCCAGAACCGCCGGATCGTCAAACGGCTTCAGCGTCGAGATGTGCAGATGTTGAATCCCCACCCCCCGCTCCGCCAGCGCCTGCGTGGCTAGCAGCGCCTCTTCCGTACATATGCCGCTGGTGATGAGCGCCACGTCACCGCCCCGACCCAGCACCCGCGCCTGGTTTAATTTCATCGGCTCATCCTTCGGGAAAAGCCGCCGCATCGTGCCTCGCAGCACCCGCACATACACCGGCCCGTTCACCGCGTGCGCCACGTCCAGCATCGACTCCACTTCCGTCGCGTCCCCTGTCTCCAGCACCGTCATGTTCGGCAGCGTGCGCATGATCGCCATGTCGTCGATCGCCTGGTGCGTCGCGCCGCCGGGGGTCGAGATGCCCGGCAGGAAACCCAGCATCTTCACCGGCAGATTCGGATACGCTACCGACATCTCAATCTGGTCCAGCGTCCGCCGCGCGATGAACACCCCGAACGTATGCACATACGGCGCCAATCCTTCCCGCGCCATCCCGCCGGCGAAACCGATCATGTTCTGCTCGGCCATGCCCATCGAAAACGTCCGCTCGGGAAAGCGATCCCGAAACAGCCCCAGCTCGCAGGGCCGCGTAAGGTCGCCCGTCAGCACCACCACCTCCGGCTTCTCCGCCGCCCAGTCGGGAAAGTTCGTGTGGTGCGGCCGGCTTACCGCTTCGATCACGTGTCCGACTCCTTCTCCAGCGCCGACGCGTAGTCCCGGTAACGCTCTCGTTCCTCTTCGCTACGGAAAATCACGTAGTGGGTCTCCGGGTAGCGGTCGCGCATCACTTCCATCCCCCGCGCCGGGTCCGTCCGGCAGATCACCACCAGCGGTCTGCCTGTCTCACGCTCGGCCGGAATCGCCAGCAGCGCCTCCACGTCGTGCCCATCGATCTCCACGCACTTCGCCCCGAACGCCTCGATTCGCTCCCGCATCGGCTCGGCCGCCGTCACCGCCTCCAGCCGGCCGTCCACCTGCTGACCGTTCGCGTCGATCAACACTGTCAGGTTGTCAATGCGATGGTGCGCCATCGACGCCAGCGCCTCCCACGTCTGGCCCTCCTGCATTTCGCCGTCCGAGATGTAGAGCCACACATGCCCGGCGTCTCCCTTCAACCGCCGCGCCAGCGCCATCCCCGCCGCCTGGCTGATCGCCTGCCCGAACGATCCGCTCGTGATCTCCAGCCCCGGCGAGTGCTCCGCCCCGATCATCTCAAGCGTCCCGCCATCCATCTCGAATTCGTCCAGCGTCGCCGGCGCCAGCCTCCCCACCTCCACCAGCGTCACGTACAGCGCCAGGCTGTAATGCGTCGGCGATAAGATGAAGCGATCCAGCTCCGGTCGCTTCGGCCCGTTGTACATCCCGCCGGACAGGTAATCCGGGTTGTCCGGTCCCGGCACTCCCTGGTACGGCGCCGGCATGGCCGGTCCCTCACTGGCGCCGATGTTCATCAGATTCGTGTAAAGCACCGCCAGCGCCTCCGCCGACGAGCACGCCTGGCTCAGGTAGCCGCCCTTGTTTTCGATTACCTGCCGCAGCGCCCGCAGGCGTATCCGCCTCGCGATTTCCCGCGCATCGTCCGGCACCTCATCGATGACCGCCGTACCTGCTGCCGGGGATCTGTCCACTCTCCGCTCCCTCGATTCAGCATATGAGCGTAAAGTCTACCCCCTGGTCCCGAAGGGCTCAGGCCGGGCGCGTCCCCCGGCTCGCCATCACTTCCCTACTCGTTCGTCCGCATCTTTCGCACGCGTTCGTAGTGATTCAAGAGCTCGCGGATCAGGTCCCCGGTGCGGCTGAAGTCCAACCCGAAGTGGCAACGCGCCAGCCCCGCGTCTTCCGGTCCGCCGGGATCGGGCGATATCGCCAGGATTTCGCACGTCAACGACAGCTCCATTTTCGCCGCGCCAGACCCGCTCCACAGCACCTCCCACGGCCGCTTGTCCCGCAGCGGGTCCGCCAGGTCCAGGGCGAAGTCCAGCCGAAATCTCCCGCCCTCCGGGCACCTCCACTCCGATCTCCCCGTCGCCCACGTGCGCGATGTACCCGTTTATCGAGCGATACATCGCCTCCGTCCCCAGCTCCAGGTGTACCACCAGACCCGTCTCGACCACATCCTTCGACTCTAATTCCATACGCCCCCAGGGTGATTTTCGCGCTTGTCACGAATATTACGGGTATCTGCGAAAACGGTCCCGCGACGCCGTTTCGCCAGGTCCCGTTCGCCGGAGATGGCCGGCATCCGCCCCTCATTTCCACTTCATGATGTTCGGACGAAAAACACTCGCCCGCCACCGTCACGCCCGACCCACCACCACGTTTGAACTTACCGCGGGGGATGCTCCCCGGCGATCGTCTCCCGTCCCCGGCGGACGCTCCCCCGCAGCCCCTTTGTCCAGCCCGGCGACCTCTCCCGCACCCGCTCGCTCCGCGATTAGCCCGGCTACCTCTGGAAATTCCTAGGCGTCTGAGTACGGCTCTCGCAACGGCACCCGCAACCTCAATCTCGGTGAGAACAACCTGCGAAGACGATGCAGACGATCCCCGTCGGCCGCTCTCAGTCGCAGCGTGGTCTCGACAGGCCGCCTGCGAAAATTTCATCCTCCCGTTGCATTCGTCGCGAATCCGCTTCCTCGAGTTCATCCTCCAACCGACTCCGTTCGTCCTCCACCTCCTCAGATTCTCGCAATAGTTGCTGGCCTTCCAGACTTCCCGGCTCCGCTTCAACCGCTTCGGCCAACAATTGATCTCGGCTGGCGCTAGCCGCGAACGCATCTCGCATAATTTCCGCCGAATTGCGATGCAATTTCAAAAGTTCCACGAGTTCCTCCGGCTGGCATTTCTCCAGCGCCCTATCGAGAAGGTCGATCTGTTGCTGAGCCAGGCTTACCTGACGCAACCTCATGCCTGCGGTCTCCCGAAACGTGGCGGCAATTCCAAGATTATCCCGGCATCTCCCTGAATTTCAAGCTGATCAGCAAGCGCGCGGTACGCGTCTGTATTGGCAAAACTCTGATCGCTCAGATCGTTCAATTCCGCGATCGTCAAATAGAAATTTTCGGGCACCGTCCAGGTTTAGGAGGGCTTTCCGCCGGCGCCGAGGAGCCGCATGCCGCAAGCTAGATCAGCGATAAGACAAAAATGAACAAGCCGATTAGAACGACTGGGATAGCGCGCTCAGGATTCGATCTCACCGAGCCATCCCGCGCTAGACGCCCGTCCCCAACCCCGCGATCAGCGCTCGCAGCATGTCCGGGGCGTACCGACCGTCATCCTGATCATGCATCTCCTTCAACACAGCGTAAAAGCGCCCGCTGGAGCTCTTCGATTCCGAGGTCATGCTTGCGTCAAATCCGTCCACCACCGTCGAGATCCTCGCCGCCAGCGGAATCCTCGCCCCTCGCAGTCCCACCGGCTAGCCGCGACCGTCCCGGCGTTCGTGGTAATGCAGCGCCGCTTCCAGCACCGCCCTGGGCATTCCCGGTACTTCGCTCAGTAGATCGCGCCCTTCGGTCAGGTGTTTCTGAAGCTGCGTATCGCTTTCCGTCACCAGCGCTGCCGCTCCGAAACGCCCACCCTTCCCGAAACCCGCCAGTCCGATATCAAACAGCAAGCCGGCCGTCCCGGTAGTGGAAATCTCATTCGCGTTTTCTATACCCAGCGCCCGACACATCGCCAGCGCGTAGATCGAGCAATTCACCCTATGCGTGTGTAGCCGCTCTATTCCCGATGCCGCCAGCCCCCTCACCATCGCCCCGGTTATTTCCGTCCCCGCCCGCATGTAGTTTCGAATGCCCGCTACGGGTCTCCACGTACAGGTCAAAGCCCACCGCCGAGTCCAACTGCAAATCGGCCACCCACACGGGGAAGAAACCCTATCCCCGTTTGTCAATTACCGCCGAGCCGCTTGTCGCCACTTAGACCCTCCGCCTGACTGCCGCTTATCGTAGCGGAACTTAATCCGCTCATCCGCTTCATTCCTACATTCAGAGCTCATATCTGGACATACCGGCAGAAGTCTGCTCAGACGGCGGTCCGCCCACTTCATCACTCACTCCTCGATTGCCCTATTATCTCAAATTCACCAATAAACTCGGTAACAGTCCAACAAAAACTGCATGAAAGGATAATTAATGAAATATCAGGGCCTGGGCAACTCCGGACTTCAAGTTTCCGTCGTCGGGCTCGGCTGCAACAATTTCGGCAGTCGCTGCCATCGGTCCCAGACCGCCGCCGTCGTCCACGCCGCCCTCGACGCCGGCATCACCCTGTTCGACACCGCCGACATCTACGGCCCCGGCGGTCTCTCCGAGGAGTACCTGGGCGCCGCGCTTCAGGGACATCGCCACGAAGCCGTTATCGCCAGCAAGTTCGGCGGGCCGATGGCCGACGATGACATCTACATGAAGGGCGCTTCCCGTCGCTACATCATGGAGGCCGTCGAGGCCAGCCTCCGCCGCCTCGACACCGATCACCTCGACCTTTACCAGATCCACTTCCCGGACACCGCCACCCCTCTCGAGGAGACTCTCCGCGCCCTCGACGACCTGGTCACCAGCGGCAAGGTCCGCTACCTCGGCAACTCCAACTTCGCCAGCTGGCAGATCGCCTCCAGTGATTGGCTCTCTCGCTCCGCCGGGATCAACCGCTTCATCACCGCCCAGAACGAATACAGCCTCTTGGACCGCTCCGTCGAAGCCGAGGTGATCCCGGCGGCGGTCGAATTCAGGCTCTCGATCCTGCCCTATTTTCCGCTGGCCAGCGGACTCCTCACCGGCAAGTATGTAAAAGGAGAATCCGGCCCCGAGGGCGCACGACTCTCCGGCGACACCCCTCCGGCGTCCCGATTTCGTTCCGACGCCAACGTCGACAAGGCCGAAAAACTCCGCGCCGTCGCCGATCAAGCCGGTCACACCCTGCTCGAACTCTCCATCAGCTGGCTCGCCAATCAGCCCGCCGTCGGATCCGTGATCTCCGGGGCCACCACCGCCGAGCAGGTTCGGGCCAACGCCCTCGCCGCCGACTGGGTGATGACAGAAGACGAACTCGCCGCCATCGACGAAATCACCGCCCCGGCCTAGGCCTCCGGCCCCTCTCAGGGCACCGTTTCCCGTCGGTCGCAGAGCACATCCGGCCTCTCAACCCTCAATCACCATCCGCACTTCCTCCGGCTCAGCCAATCTCAGGAAGAAGTGTCCGGTCCCGGAGGCGCCCATCATGTAATCGAGGCTATAGTCCCCCGGTTCGTCCGACGGCCACCGCACGACCCCGTCCACGCTTTCCCGGTATCCAGCCGCGAGCCTTCCAAATTCGACCGCCCGCACCGCCCACTCTCTCCCGTCGAACACCCGCGCCATCTCCAGCAGCAGCTCTCCGTTCCCGGCCAGGCCGTGGCACTGGGAGGGATTGCCCCGCACATCTCCCGCCCGATACGTCGCCTCCGCCGCCGTCGTCGCCAGCTCACCTATCCATGCTTCGCCGGTCTCCTCGAATGCCCGCACCAGGAACAGACCCACCCCCGGGCTTCCGTGGCACCACTGGACCCGTGGCGACTCCGCATCGCCCTCGAAACGCGGCCACCCGATCCCGAACTCGGTCGCCATCGCCCGGCCTCGAATCCATGCGGCCGACCCCAGAACCGTCTCTCGAAAATCATCCCGACCGGTCAGTCGCAGGAGATCGGCCAAAAACAGCCCCACCCCGGCGACGCCATGCGCCGGCCCGATCGACTTGCGCACGCCCTCACCAGCATCGTTCAACCAGTAAATTCCTCCCTCACCGCGCATCGCCCCGCCCACCAGATTCTCTCCAAGCCTCACCGCCCGTTGCAGGAATTTGGCATCATCGGTCGCCCGGTACATCCGCAGCAGGAATATCCCCGTTCCCGGCGCTCCCAGTATCAAATCCGGCGTGCTCAGATCGTCGGCCTTAATCGCCTCCGCCCGCTCCACGGCCTGCCGCATCCAGAATTGCGCTCCGGTCGCTTCCGCCAGCTTTAGAAACGCCAGACCATGACCGGTGAATCCGGCGAATAATCCCGGATACTTACCGACACCTCCTCCAGCCCGTGCCCGGGCGGTCCGGTCCACCCAGCGACCTCCCGCCTCCGCCATCTCCCGGACCCGACCGTCTTTCGTGATCCGGCAGAGATCGGCCAAGAAGATCACAATCCCGCTCACCCCCGAGTAGACGTGAGTGCTATATTCAGGCTCGCCGCCGTAGCCAATCGTCTCCCACCGGACCCCATCCTCCACCGTCTCGGCCCTCGAAATCACGAATTCCCCGACCGACGTGGCAAGCTCCAGAAACCGTTTCCGCCGGCCCGTCAAATACACCTTGCCCTCCGTACCCATCGTTAATCCGGTCCGCGAGTCGCTGAAATCAATATGTAAGCGACCTCTTTACCCCGACTTCTCGAAAGCCTCATCTTGCGCGTTCTTCGCCAGCATTCGGATCGCGTGCCGGAGCCGCAGCAGCACCCGCGCCCGACCCAGCACCCGCATCGTCTCGAACAGCGGCGGTGACGCCTTCGAGCCCGTGATCGCCACCCTGATCGGCATGAACAACTCCCCCGCCTTCCACCCCAGCGCATCCGCCATCCCGCGCAGATTCTTCTCCGTCTGCTCCACGTCTTGCACGCCGAAGTCCTGCACCAGCTCGAACACCGTGGACAGCGCCGCCGCCGTCCCCTCCTCCATGCCCTTCTTCTTCACCAGGAACTTCATGTCCGGCTCCACCTCCTCCACCAGGAAGAATCGCAGCGCCTCCGGGAATTCTGACAGCTTCTTCACCCGCTCCTGCTCCAGCGTCACAGCCGCTCGCAGGTAGTCCTCATCCGGGACCTTCAGCCCGGCGTCCTTCAAGAATGGCTCCGCCCGCCGCGCCAGCTCCGCCACCTCCATCTTCCGGATGTACGTCCCGTTAAACCAGTCCAGCCGGGCGAAATCGAACACCGCGTTCGACTTCGTGATCCGCCCCATACTGAACGCCTCGATCAGCTCCTTCATCGTGAACAGCTCGCGCTCGTCGCCGGGATTCCACCCCAGCAGAGCGATGAAATTCACCACCGCCTCCGGCAGGTAGCCCTGCTCGCGATACTCCCCCACCGCCACCGAGCCGTCCCGCTTGCTCAATTTCTGGCGTTTCGCATTCAGCGTCAGCGGCATGTGCCCGAACCGCGGAGGCTCCAGACCCAGCGCCTCGTACATCACAACCTGTTTGAACGTATTGGAAATGTGATCCCCACCCCGCACCACATCCGTGATCTCCATCAGGTGATCGTCCACCACCACCGCGAAGTTGTATACCGGCGTCCCGTCCGACCGGCCCACGATGAAATCACCCCACAACCCAGCGTCCTCCTCCAACCGGCCCAGGATCATGTCCTTGAACGACACCTGACCCGGCATCACCCGGAACCTGACCGCCGCCGCCTTGCCGGCCTCCAGTCGCGCTTCAACTACCTCGGCCGTCAGATTGCGACACTTGCCCGAGTACTTCGGCGCCCTGCCCGCCTTCTGCGCCACCTTGCGCTCCTCCGCCAATTCCTCCCGGGTGCAGAAGC
>CAUYYU010000069.1:0-8734 GCA_963577415.1 Chloroflexota bacterium | reverse complement strand
CCGGCAGGCCGCCGGAACGGCCGGGGAGGCCAGGCGGCACCGGGTATCATCGCTGCCGCAGGGCTGTAATGGAGAAGGAAAGTTGAAATAGATCAGCCTCTCGCTTACGAGAACGGGAACCGTGACGGGGGTCGGGAATCGACGCCGGCCGGCGTGCTGCTGGGGCGGCGGGTCGGAATGATGCTCGCGGTCGGCGGAATGGCCCTGTTGCTCAGCCTGCTGCCTGCGGTCACGTTCACGATTGCCTCATCGTCGCGGCCCGATACGGCCTCGGTACTTTCGCCCGTGTATCCGGGCCACGGGGTCCAACAGGAACTGGAGCATTTCGGCAGCCCGGTGGTGAGCGCCAGGATATGGGTGGCGGCCGGGCTGGACGGGCCGCCGGTGCTGGTCAGCGCGGCGCTGGTCTCGGGATTGGACGGCGGAATCATTCGCCAGCTCACTTTTGAGGCGGCTCCCAGTTTCCGGCCGGTGGCCAAGGACCTGGTGTTCCCGGCGTACGATCAGCCGGATGGGCCGCTGACGCTCCAACTTTCGGTGGTGCCGGAGGCCGAAAATTTCATCAGCCTGGGCATCGCGGGACTCGACTCCCGCAAGAACGGCGATTTCAAGCAGGTCACCTTGAACGGCGATCCGCTAAGTTACCTGGGACCGTTAGCCTACGAATTCCAGGGCCAGGGGTCCGGACTGCGGGCGGCGCTGTTCCACGGGGGACCGGATCGATTGCGGCTCGCTTTCGCGTTGGCGGCGCTTGTGGCGGGCGGGGCGGTGGGGCTGGCGGGCACCGCGATCGGGCGAGCGCTGCTGGCGATCCCACCGCTGCCCCGGCAGGCGCCCGCGCGGCCGACCGAAAGACGGCTGTACGTGTACCCATGGCTGGTGATCCTGTACCCGGTCGCGTACCTCTTCTCGCGGAACCTGCTCACGTTTGAGTTGTGGGATTTGGTGCTGGTGGCGGTGGTCTTGAGCGGACTGGTCGCGGCGACGGTGCTGGTGCTACGGGCGATCTTGAAGGATTCTGCGGTGGCGGCGGCGATCACAACGCTGCTGGGCATCGTCTTCTTGACCTACGGATACGTTTTCGACGGCCTGGGTCGATTTGCCGACCACCGGGTGCTGCTGCCGGCGGCGGTGATGGTGGCGCTTGCCGGTTCGCGCCTCCTGTACGCCTTTCCGCGATCGGCGCGCGGTTCGGGTCAGTTCATGAATTATGCAGCCGTCATTTTGCTGGCGCTGCCGCTGATCGGCGTCGGGCGATTTCACCTGGAACGGCCCAGGATCGAGTTGGGAGCCGTGTCCGCGAGTGACATCGAAGTTCGGCCAGAGGGCGCGACCAGGCCGGATATTTACTACCTGATCCTGGATGAGTACGGACGCGAAGACACGCTGACCGGCTTCAACAACAGCGCGTTCTTGGACGGCCTGCGCGAGCGGGGGTTCTATGTGCCGGAGGAGGCGACCAGCAACTATCCCAGCACGGAGTCGTCGATCCCCTCGAGTTTGAACATGCAGTACTACGAGGGCTTGGAAACCTGGGGCGACGCGGAGGCACGGGCGGCCCAGGGGATCGCGGCGGACAACGTGCTGGGACGGATTCTGCAGGGGCTGGGTTACCGCTACATCCACGTCCGCTCGGGATTCCCGGTCACCAACGAAAGCCTCAACGCGGACCTGATCGTCGATTTCGGCAGCTCGGGGACGATCCGGCGCGATCAATCGGCCGGAGAGTCGATGGCCGTTTTCGATCCGGGCGACCTGGCGCGGGAGGTGGTGCTGCGCACGGCGCTGCGGCCGTTCCTCCCGGCGAGTTTTGAGACATCGTTCAAGCCAGCGTACTCCTGGTGGCAGCCGGCGCGTACGCTGGCGACGTTTGAGTTTCTGAAGGGGGTTCCCGAGATGGGGGGGGCGGTATTCACGTTCGCGCACGTGATCAAGCCGCACGCACCCTACAGTTTTGACCGGTTCGGGAACGTGTCTGATGACTCCGAACAGGGTTTTGGCGCCGACCACGACCCGGGTGTGAGCGAACCGTATTTCGGTCAGCTCATTTATATCAACAACCTGGTGTTGGAGACGGTGGATGCCATTCTCGCCCGGTCGGAGATCACGCCGATCATCGTCATCAGCGCAGATCATGGCCGCAGGGATCAGCCGGGCGATCCGATTAATTCCATCTTCGCCGCGTATCTTCTCCCTGACGGCGGAAACGATGTGCTGTACCCCTCGATATCATCGGTCAACTCCTTCAGGGTGGTGCTCGACTACTACTTCAATCTGGATCTCGGCCTGCTTGAAGACAGGTCCTACCAAGTCCTCGATAAGAGTGAGTGAGGGCGGATAAACAGGTGAGCGGGGCGGCGTCGACGGCCGAAATCCTGCTTCGACGCCTGGCCGCGCTCTGTGTGCTGGTGGGGCTGGGGCTGGCGGTGAGCCTGCTGCCGGCAACTAGCGTCGGGGTGGCGGCCACGCCTGAACCGGCCCACACGCTGTCGCCGGTCTGGCCGGGCTCCGGCGTGCAACAGGGCATCGGGACGGTGGCGATTCCGATTTTCAAGGCGACGGTGTGGGCGGGCAGCGGGCCGACGGATGGCCGGGTGCGGGTGGTGGCGTCGCTGGTGACCGGCGACGACTCGCGGGTCCTGCGGCAGTCGATACTGGAAATACCCGAGAACTCGCGGCTGCTCCCCTACGCGGTGGAGTTTCAACTGTACGAACCGCCGGCCGGGGAAATTCGGTTGCAACTGGCGGTGTCGGAACTGTCAACGAACTTCGCCACGTTCGGGGTGGCCGGCGGAGGGAGCGACCTCGCCGCCCCGACGTTGAATGGCGCGACGCTGGACTTCCAGGGTCCGCTGGCCTTCCGGATCGAAGGGTACGCGAGCGGATTCTGGGTGGCGTGGATGTTGGGTGGGGCGCTGCGGGGGCTGGGGATCGCGGCGTTGGCGCTGCTGGCGCTGGGCGTGGCGACGCGCGTTTTCGGCGACCGCGCCCTGCGGCTGGCCACGGCTTTTGGCTGGCCGGTTGGCGGCGCGCGGCCGACCAGGGATTGGCGGCGGTGGCCGGTGTACGTTTGGTTGCTGGCGGTATACCCGGCGTTGAGTTTCACCACCAGCAACCTGGAGACGGCCCGGCCCGAGGAGGTGCTGGCGATTATGGCGGCCGCCCTGCTGCTGGTGGCGGTGGCGGTGCTGCTGGCGTTCGTGCTGACGCGGGACGCGCATCGGGCGGCGGCGACGGTGGCGATCGGGACGGTGGCTTTTTTCGCGTTCGGGCACCTGTCGAACCTGCTCGGGGACCGGCTGGACGACCGACTACTGCTGGGCGTGCTGGTGGCGGGGACGGGTGGGGTGGGGCTGTTCGCTTTCAACCGGCCGGGCCGGGTGCGGGCGTGGGGGCCATACCTGAATGTCGCAAGCTTGCTGCTGGTGGCGATGCCGGCGTTGACGATCGGTTACCAGCTGACGCAAGCGGCGTCCGTCCCGGACCCCGTTTCGGAGTCCGTTCCGGACCTTCGTGCGGACCCGGTGATGGAGCTGGGACCGAATGTCACGACCAAGTCCGACATTTATTACATAATCCTCGATGCGTACTCGAGGGCTGATTCGATACCGGGATTCGACAATCGCGAGTTCATTGAGACGCTGGAGCGACGGGGTTTTGTGGTGCCGGCCGGGGCGCGGAGCAACTACACCCGGACGCACTGGTCGATTCCGTCTTCGCTGAATATGCGGTATCTGGAGGAAGACGAAGGTGGTGAAAGGGGGGCCGGAGCCGGCGCGGCGGCGCTGGTGCGGGATCACCGGCTGGGCCGGATTCTGCAGGGGTTGGGCTACGAGTACGTGCACGTGGCCTCCGGGTATGAGCTGACGTCGGCAAGCGCGATCGCGGAGGTGAAGGTGGACTTCAGTCCGGA
Source organism: Chloroflexota bacterium (assembly GCA_963577415.1). Classification (GTDB taxonomy): domain Bacteria; phylum Chloroflexota; class UBA11872; order UBA11872; family VXNJ01; genus JASLPR01. Next base: position 4,821 of record CAUYYU010000069.1, on the reverse strand, counting down.
GGGACTGCTGACCACCGCCGGGGCGGAGGGAGGTGCGGGTGGTGCGGTGTTCGGAGAGTTCACCCGACAATTCCTGCGAACGACGCTGCTGCGCCCGTTCCTACCGGGGTATTTTGAGTTGCCGGGCAACGAGCCGTATCCCTGGTGGCATCCGGCGCGGACGGTGGAGACGTTCGAATTCCTGGGTACGGTTGCAAGGGAATTCGAAGGCCCGAAGTTCGTGCTGGCGCACGTGGTTAAACCGCACGCCCCGTTCAATCTTGACCAGTACGGGAACGTGGTACTCGATCCGCTGGAAGGGTTTGCCGACGATCACGACCCGGGGGTGCCGAGTGCATACGTGGGGCAGCTGGTGTACTTGAATTCGCTGCTCCTGGACACGATAGACGCGATTATTGAGGGGTCGGCGCAGCCGCCGATCATCGTAATCGCCTCGGACCATGGGGAGGCCCCGGATTTGCAGAAGTACAACATCCTGATGGCGCTATACCTGCCCGACGGCGGGGCCGGCGTAATGTACGAGGACATCACGCTGGTGAATATGTTCCGGCTGGTGCTGGATCGCTACTTAGGGCTGGGGCTGGGGTTGCTGGAGGACCGGGTGGTGGGGCCATAGCGCGGCGAAGGAGGCGATGCCGGGGCGGAGATGGCATGCTGGCTTCGGGCATTTGCTCACCGGCCGGCGCGTCCAGTAGTACTGGTGACAGCCCTATCACGATGACCGGGTAATCGCGGGAGCGAAAATCGACGTGGCGCAGAACTTCAGCAGGTACTTCACCCTGGAGGAAGCGCGTGCGGCGTTGCCTGAAGTCGTGTCCAAACTGGAGGCTGTCCAGCGAATCAGGGGGGAGCTGAGCGAACTGGCGGCGGAGATGGAAGGGATGGGCGGAGGCGACGGAGATGAAAAACCGGCCCGACTGAGGCTGCGCGAACGGCTGTCCCGGGTGACGCTGCTAGTCGAAGAGTTGTCCGCGACCGGGATCCTAGTGCGCAACCTCGAGACCGGTCTCATCGACTTCCCGTCGCGTAGCGGCGACGACGACATTTTCCTCTGCTATCAGCTTGGCGAGGTGGATATCCGGTACTGGCACCACGTATACGATGGATTCGCCGGACGTAAACCCCTGTAGAAGCACCGGGTCAGCACCGGTTACGGATGGCGGTTCGCAAGGACTTCGACGCACTCCGGCGACCAGAGCACGGAGCAGTTGGGCACCCAGTTTCGAGTGGCGGGAGGCGCCGGCGGATCGTGTTGTTTCGCTTCCATGTTTGAGAAGAGATATGACTAGTCAGCTACTGATAAGTCATTTTTCTCTGTCAACAAGGGAATGAGTATGGCGATATCGGGAATCTCGCGGGTGTCAGGACGCCGGCGAGGGGCGCCCCGGGCGGTCTCCGGCGTGCTGTTTACGGTCGGAGGTTAGTTGCCCGGCCGGGAGACGATGATCAAGAACGTGAAATAGTCTGTTTGGCCGTCCGCGCCCGCTACCGCGATGGTCTTGCCACCAAATTTGTATGTCGGATACCACTGGCCGCCCAATTTACGGAGCTGCCCGGCGAGCCGGCCATCTTCCCGGGCGCTGGAAACTCTGATCTGGATGGCGGCCTGACCCGAATTGACGAACGCCTCAAGGACTGGCGCCCAGGGCGACGATGCCTTGGTGGTCATCATCTCTATATGCGCGTCGGAGACGAAATCGATGCCGTAATCGTCCGGCCCTTTACCACGCGATGCTGGCATGGTGCCCCTCCCGGTCGATTCGACGTGTGTCATCGGCTGGCCATCTCCCGGCCGCGCTCGGCCGTTGATCACGACGAAGAACGTCGTCGGCGTGAGTAGTGGCAGGGTGATCCGAAGAAAAGTAGAGAAGCGGCCGGCGCCGTCGATTTCAGCGGCTTCGTACAGGTGCGGAGGGATCCCCTGCAAACCGGCCAGGTAGATGACCATGTTCAATCCCATGTTCTTCCAGACGCTCAAGATGATGATGGAGAGCATGGCGGTCTGCGCGGACCGTAGCCATTTCAAGCGGGGATGGCTCAGGCTTTCGAAGGCCTCGTTTAGCAGGCCGAATTGCGGCTTGTACATCCAGAGCCATATCAACGACACGGACACCAAGGAGCTCACGACCGGCAGGTAAAAGAGCGCCCGGAAGGTGTAGATACCGCGTATCTGCCGGTTGATTAGGACGGCCAGGAACAGGGATGTGATGATTCCGGTTGGGACGGTGCCGAAAGCGAAGTAGAGGGTGTTGGTGACCGAGTGCGGATAGCGAACGTCGTCGAGAAGCTTGCGATAGTTCTTCAGGCTGGCGTATTCCGGGGGCGACATGAGGTCGTAGTCGGCGAGGCTGTATTAGAGGGCCATGAAGATGGGGAAAATTACGAACGCGATGAGGAAGATGATGGACGCGGCTACGAAGAGGTAGCCCGCCAGGCCGCCGCGGTTTCCAAATCGCAGATGCCGCCACAGTGCCGGCTTCGACGCAGCGGCCGTAGCTACGTTCATCCCCCCAGTCCTGTATCCCGTCGCGCTGGCGGCATCCCCCGATGCCCCAGTGGTGGCAGCTTAACTTACGTCCGCCAAGTCGCGATTCGAGGTTAGCGGTCGGGCCGGTCGATCGGGATTATGTCGAGATCGCGGGCGACGCGAAGCACGCCGGCGTAGCCGGACGCACGGACCTGGGCTTCGAGGGTCGCGGTGGAGAGAGCCAGGCTGTCGGGAAAGAGGTGGGTGAGGAGCAGCGAGCGGACGCCGGCCCGCCGCGCGATGTCGCCGGCCTGGGCGGTGGTGAGGTGGTGTTCCGAATCCTGACCGGTGGGAAAGGACGCCTCCATGAGAAGGAGATCGGCGTCGTGCGCTAGTTCGAGCGCGGCCGCGCACGGGCCGGTGTCGGCTGAGTAGACGAAAACTACGTCATCAAGTTCGAGTCGTAGGCCAAGGGCCGGCCGGGAATGGTGCATCGAACGGACGTGTGCCCTGAGCGGGCCGGAAGAGAAGGAGTCGCCGTCGTGAAGCAGGTTGAACTCGACGGGAAATGGAGGCGCTGAGATCAGTTCAAGCGCGATGGTTCGATCGAGGTAGTCCTTGACCGCTTCGGGACCATGGATCGGGAGTGGCCGTTGCCGGGCCGCCCCTTCGGCACCGCCCAGCCCCTGAAGCAAAGGCAGGAGGCCGGCGATGTGGTCCTGGTGGGTGTGGCTTATGAAGACGTGGTCGAGGTCTGCGTCGCGGTGGCCCGCCTGGGCCAGGCGGAAGGTGGCGCCGGCGCCGGCGTCGAGAAGCCACTGCTGGCCGTCGGAGGTGGCCACGTGGTACGCGGGCGGCAGGCGCTCGGCGCCAGGTATGGAGCTGCCGCAGCCGAGAACGGTGAGGGTGAGGGGGGCGGGGGTAGGCATAAGATGGAACCTGGGGACGGGAGTTTGATGGCGGAGATTAACGCACCGTGGCGCCCAGGGGAACGATGGTGGCTACAAACCGGAAGAACCGAGCACCTGGCCGAGGGAGAAGATGAAGTCGCGAAGTAGGAGCCGGTCGAATCCGGTGGCCACCTCGTCCCGAACGATGGTGAGGGCTTTGAAAAGGCTGTAGGCGGTGCGGTAGGGCTTGTGCACGGTCAGGGCGTCGAAGGCGTCGGCGATGGCGACGATGCGTGCGCCTCCGGGAATTTGATCGCCGCGGAGACCGTCGGGATAGCCGCTGCCGTCGTAGCGTTCCTAGTGGTATTCGATGATATCGAGGACTGTTGGCGAAAATGCGCGAGTGCGGGCGGCAATGGCGCGGCCTTCACGGGGATGACGGTGGATCACAACCCATTCCTGGGGGGTGAGAGGGCCGGTTTTGTTGACGATCTCGTCGGGAATGGCGGTCATATGCCGATGTCGTGGAGAAAGGCGCCGGTGGCGAGTTCGAGCATTTGCTCGTGGTCATAGTTGCGGCGCGAGCACAGGGCCATGGCGTAGACGGAGACGTTGACGGAGACGTTGATGGAGTGAGTGTAGAGCTCGGAGGAAGTCTCAAGCGTGCGGGCGAAGGCCTGAAACATTTCCCGACCCCCGAGTTCGGTGAGCAGGCCGCGTACCAGCGGCAGGGCCTTACGAACGCTCTGGGGCTCGCTGGACGAGACGATCTCGCGGGCGAGTTCGGTGGCTTTGGCTCCCAGGGAGTGGGCACGGGCTACGACCCGGCGCTGATGCTCGGCGACCTCACCGTCAAGTTCCGCCGGGGCGGTCGGGGCATAACGCTGCACCGCGGCTGATTCCGCGGGCTCGGCGACGGCGGCCTCGGCCTTCTGGAAATCGGGCGGGCGATTCGCATGCGCTGGTCGATGTCGACTTCCGGGTTGGAGACCGGGTCCAGGGGGCCGGGCGGCCCGGTATTGCCCCGAAGCCGGAACTCGATCTGGGACCGATTGATGTAGCGAATGATGGTGTCCTGGTTTTCGGCGGGAGGATCAATAAACCGGGCGCGGTAGCGCCACCCGGGCCGGCCGTCGATGACGGTGGGGTCGCTGCCGAGAAGATCGGCCGGGAGCGTGAATGAACCAAAACCCCAGGGGAGAGAGATTTCGACGGCGAAGTGACATTCTCGGGTCTCGGCGCCGGTGGGGAGTTCGATTACGGTCTGCCGGGCGAAGCCGCCGTGACTGATATTGGTGACGATGAATGGATACGATGTCCAATCGCCGGGGTCGGATCGGGGGGGGGCTGGTGCATGGTGCATTGCTCCAGCTTCGTTTCCCAGCGGATGGAGGAACGCAATTGGGAGCGGCTGACTTCGGTGGGGCGGCTGGCGGTTACCTTGATGATCTTGAGGCGCTCGAC
>CAUYYU010000068.1:0-8810 GCA_963577415.1 Chloroflexota bacterium | reverse complement strand
CGCCGGTCCGTTCAACAGGCTCAGAGTCCCCGCCAGCGGTGGCGTCACAAGCCGCTCCCGGGGGAACCCGTGGCCGACGACCACGACAGCCATATTGACGAGCCGATGGCCGAACACGAGGACATCGGTCACGCCGACCACGATACCGAAATAATCTATCGGATCGATATCACCCCGAAGCTCGTCTACTCCATTCTCGCGCCCTTCATCTGGAACAAATTCCGCGAGCAGCTCAAGGCCGTCCTCCCCATCTCCGCCTTCCTTTTCATCTTTCAGCTCGCCGTCCTGCGGCAGGGCATCGAGGACGCCATCGGCCTCGTCGTCGTCATCCTCGGGATCATGTTCTTCATGGAGGGCCTGCGCCTCACGCCCCTGGGTGAAATCATCGGCGCCACCCTGCCTCAGAAAGCCAGAATGTGGGTCATCATGGCCTTTGCCGTCGTCCTCGGCGTCAGCGTCACCCTGGCCGAGCCCGCCATCGCCAGCCTCAAGCAGGCCGGCGCCGGCATCCAGGCCAGCTCCGCTCCCCTCCTCTTCGACCTCCTGAACGACAAATCCACCATCCTGGTCGGCGCTGTCGGCCTCGGCGTCGGCATCGCCACCTCTCTCGGCGTCTACCGATTCGCCCTCAACTGGAGCCTCAAGGTCCTCCTTCTTCCCACCTTCAGCCTCGCCCTCATCCTCACCGTGTTCCTGCAGCTGATGGGCCCCGAAACCCGCGCCATGATCGCCCTCGCCTGGGACACCGGCGCCGTCACCACTGGTCCTATCACGGTGCCCCTCGTCCTCGCCATGGGCCTCGGCATCGGCACCGCCGTGGGCGTCCCCGACGGCTTCGGCATGCTCGCCATGGCCTCCATCGGCCCCATCCTCTCCGTGCTTATCATGGGTCTCTACGTCTCCCGCTTCAGTTCGGCTGAAGAGGCGCCCGAACTCTGGATTCCACTCGACGACGATCCCGAATTCGATCTCGAACCCGAGCCGGCGCAGTAGCAGGCCTACGCCAGTGAAGGGGCGTGAAAATCATAGCTGAAGAAGAACAAACCCAGAACAACGATCATCCCGATCAGCAGGCCACCAAGATGATCATGGCCATCGTCCAGCGCGGACGCGCCGACCAGGCCGTCAAGGGCGCCCTCCGTTCCGGCGCTCAGGCCGCCACCGTCTTCTTCGGCCGCGGTATGGGCGTGCGCGAGCGCCTCGGATTTCTCGGCCTTGCCATCCAGCCCGAAAAAGAGGTCATCGTCATCGTCGCCCCGAGGATTACGTCGATCGCATCATCACCGGCATGGTCCGCGCCAGCCGTCTCGACTAGCCCGGCGTCGGTTTCCTCTTCGTCACCCCCGTCGACCGCGTCGTCGGCCTGCTCGAAGCCGAGGAGATCGTCCGCGAATCCACCGCCGCCTCCGAGAGCAACTAACCCTCTCCCGGTCCCGGCCGTGACCGGCCGTCCCCGCGTGCGCGTACTTCACCACCGCCGCGGCCGCCCACCACCTTCCTTCCAAACCTGACCATGCCATCCGATCCTCCCACCCCATCCCCCGATCTCACCTTCGGCAAGGCCCGCCTTTTCGATGTACCCAAGATCAAAGACCTAATCACTCCCTACGCCACCGACGATGTCATGCTCCCCCGCTCCACCACCGAGCTCTTCGAAAACATCCGCGAGTACGTAGTCTGTCGCCAGACCGACCGCCTCGTTGGCTGCGGCTCCCTGCACATAGCCTCCCCCGACCTGGCCGAGATTCGCGCCCTCGCCGTCACCCCCGACAGCCAGCATCACGGCATCGGCCGCCGCCTCATCGACCTCTGCCTCGACGACGCCCGCGCCTTCGGCGTACCCCGCGTATTCACCCTCACCCTCGAACCCGAATTCTTCGCCGGCTCCGGCTTCCGCGAAGTTCCCCGCGACTCCCTCACCCAGAAGGTCTGGCAGGAGTGCTACCGCTGCCCCAAATTCGAGCGCTGCGACGAGACCGCCATGGTCCTCGACCTCTAATCTCTGCTTTCTTCCTCACAGCCAACCGCCCCATCGCCGGATAAACTGATTCATATACGGCGGCCGGATTTCTGGTCGCCCGCCGGTGAAACCGAGCACGGGGGCAGTCGAATCGAGTTGGGATCGCCGCATCTTGCAACAAGCGCCAGGATCAGCCAGACCTGAAATCACCGTCCAGCGCCCCGCCACCCTGATCCTCATCGGCGTGCTCCTGGTCCTCGCCCTCGTCACCACCTCCGCCATCATCTACTGGTTCTTCTACGCCCTCACCTTCCTCATCGCCGTCTCTTATTTTTGGACCCGCACCGCCGTCAACAACCTCTATATCCGCCGCATTCTCACCAGCAAATCCGCCACCACCGGCGATGAAATCCGGGAAGAGATCTACCTCACCAACCGCGGCCGCCTCCCCATCCTCCTCATCGAGTTGGACGACCATTCCACCCTCCCCGGCTACACCGCCAGCGTCGCCCTCGACTACTACGACCGCAACCACTGGGGAAATTCCGACACTGCCCTCACCGGCCGCGATCCCGATCAGGACCGTCTCGACACCGCCCCCACCCTCCGCAATCGAGTCACCGTCCGCGCCATCTTCGAAATCTTCGATTCCAACTCCTCCGTCCTCTACACACCCGGCGAGCTCATCTCCCTCAACCGTCAATACCGGGTCCAGAGCGCCGTCGAGGGCAAGGTCGACGACTACTCCGTCATTCGCGCCACCCGCCCCATCGGCCGCCGCATCTCCTACGCCGCCGAAGGCACCACCTCCGGCGCCACCGCCGACCAGCTCCGCCTCGCCGGCGCCTCCTATCCCAGCGATTTCGACCGCTACCTGCAATTACCCGACACCACCCCCCAGGTTCGCGAACTCGCCCTCCGCTTCGGCGACATCGCCGACAACCCCTACGATGTCGCCCAGCAAATCGAATTCTTCCTGCGCCGCTTCCCCTTCGCCATCGACATCCCCGAGCTTCCCCCCGACCGTGACGCCGTCGACTACTACCTTTTCGACCTCCGCCGTGGATTCTCCGATTACACCGCCTCCGCCATGGCCATCCTGCTTCGCCTCAACGACATCCCCGCGCGGCTCGTCACCGGTTACGTCCCGGGATTTTTCGACGAAGAGTCCGGCGCCTTCATCGTCGGTCCCGAAGACGCCCACTCCTGGGTCGAGGTCTACTTCCCCGGGTACGGCTGGGTCACCTTCGAGCCCTCCGGCTACCGCGCCCCCGTCCCCCGCTTCGAATCCGGCACCACCCTCGCCTCCAACCTCGAAGTCGTCGACGACTACAACCTCGACGAGCTAGCCGATTTCTTCGGCATAGACCTCGACTCCTTCGCCGATTCCGGCGACTTCGACGCCACCGCCATTGGCGGCTTCTCCTCTCGCATCTCCTCCATCCTCGTCGTCCTCGGTGGCATCGTCGCCGTCGTCGCCGGCTCCTTCCTCATCTTCTTCCTATTCAACCTTCTCCAGGCCCAATTCGAAAGCCCCGGCGACGGCATCCGCCGCGCCTACCGCTCCATGCTGCGCTGGGCACGCTGGGCAGGCTACAATCTGGACGAGTCTCGAACATCGATGGAGTTCGCCGACCGGCTCAGCGCCGACCTGTATCCCGCCGGACCCGCCGGCGCCGGCGGCCAGAGCGCGTCGATGGCTTCCATCGCGGTTTCGCGACCGCCGGCCGATATCGCGCGGCAGTACACGCGTTCGGCCTACAGCGACCACACGTTGGCGCCGGCGGACCTTCGTGAAGTGACCCGAGCGTGGAAGCGCTTGCGCCCGGTCCTGTTGGGACGCATCATTCGACGCCGTAGACGTTAGCCAACAACGCGAGGTTCAGGAACATGTCGCTCGGAGAAGTACGCGATATCGCCATTGTCGTGCTCGCCGGCATTTCCATCATTACCACCCTCGTGCTTTTCATCACCGCCCTCCTGCTCTGGCGACTCATTCGCGTCGTTTCCGACGAGGTCCGACCCATCCTGAAGTCCACCGCCGACACCGCCGCCACCATCAAGGCCGCGGCCACGGTGACTTCCGAATCGAGCGCGGCCGACGTCGCCCGCACCGTCGCCTCCGTCGGCATGGCTGGCAAGCTTTTCTCCATATTCCGCCGTGACAAGTAGGTCCACCCACCATGTACATCATCATCCTCGGAGGTCTCCTCGGTTTTGCGATCGGTAACCTCGCCGGCGCCCTCTTCGGTCTCAGAAACGGCTCCCGCCCCATCGACGCCATCCGCCAGCGCCTCGAACAGGCCCGCGCCGACGCCGACCGCGCCGCCGATCGCGCCGCCGAGTCCATCCGCGAACGTTTCGACCGCGCCCGGCGCGACTGATCCCCCCCACTTCCAATGATGTCCACCGCCGCCAACATCGCCCTCCTCGTCCTCGCCGTCGAAGCCGTCATCCTCGTCTTCGCCCTCCTTATAGCCCTCGTCATCGGCGGCATAGCCGTCGTCGAGTCCACCACCCTAACCCGCCGTGCTCTCCGTAAGCAGGGCAAGCGCGCCCAGAAACTCAACGAAACCGTCGAAAGCCGCGTCGATCGCCATCTCCTCACCCCCCTCACCAAATTTGAGCGCGGCCACGCCTGGACCCGCCAGTTCCTCCGATCTCTCCTGGGCGACGACTCCGACCCACCCTCCTGACCGGCCCGGCCTTCCCGGTGCCTCCCGATTACCCACCCCACCTCCCCGCTGATCTCCCCGTCATCCTCAGCCGGCGCGCCCTGGCCGCCTGCGTCCGCCGCCTCGCCGCCGAGATCACCCGTGACGTCGCCACCCTCGATCCCGTCTTCATCGGCGTGCTCAAGGGCTCCCTGATCTTCATGTCCGACCTCATCCGCCGCCTCGACTTCCGCCTCACCATCGACTTCCTTGCCGTCTCCAGCTACCAGGGCGATACCTCCACCGGCGTCGTCCGCATCCTCAAGGACCTCGACCACCCCATCACCGGCCGCCACGTCGTCCTCGTCGAAGACATCGTCGATTCCGGTCAAACCCTCAGCTACCTCGCCAAATATCTCTGGGCCAGCAATCCGGCCTCCCTTCGCATCTGCACCCTTCTCGACAAGCCCGCCGCCCGCACCGTCGCCGTCGACATCGACTACGTCGGCCACCGTCTCGAAAACGGATTCGTCGTCGGTTACGGCATGGACTACAACCAGCACTACCGCAACCTCCCCCACCTCGCCGTCCTCGAAGAACCCTCCTAGCCCCCTCAACCTCAATCTCGCCACGGGTCTGGAGTTCAATCGCGGTTCGGATGGGAAGCCAGGTCCGGCGGCCGCCACCTGCCTGTTCCCCGACTCGCGTCCGCTGCTAGATGAAACAGGCGGTGCTTGGGCCTAAGGCCGGTGATTACTCGTCTCCGTCGGCTTCATCCGAATCGCCGTCGATGTCATCCCGGGATACCACTCCCCGCAGGTTACGTATCGTCGCCAGGATGTCTATCCCGGACAGCGCCTCTACGATCTCCGGAATCTGCGCAACCACGTTCGTCACTTCCTTCGTGATCCGGCTGGGTCCGACCGAGCCATCGCTTCCGCCGATCATCACGATCTTGTCCGTCTTGGCCAGCGGCGCCGACACTGCCGACGCCACTTCCGGCAGCACCTCGAACAGTTGCTCCAGGATTGCCGCCTGGCCGTACTGCTTCCAGGAATCCGCCTTCACCAGCATCGCCTCAGCTTCCGCTCTACCGATCGCTCGAATCGCATCCGCTTCCGCTTCACCTCTCAGCCGGATCGACTCCGCCTCACCCTCCGCTTCCGCGATCAGTCGCGCCCGCTCAGCGGTCGCGATCGTCTCCACCCGAAATCTCTCCGCGTCCGCCGGCCTTTTGACCGTCGCATCCAGCTCACGCTGCCGGCGCTCGATTTCCTCCGTCTGCACCTCAGCCTGCTTGCGGCGCTCGACGACCTCGACTTCCACTTCTTCCGTGCGGATATCCTGTTGCGTCTTAGCCTCTTGAAGCTGGTAAGCCAGCTCCGCTTCCGCCCGGCGGGCGTTTACCTCCCGGTCATAAGCCGCCTTCTGCACTTCGAAATCTCGCTGGCTCTCCGCGATCGCCGTGTCCGCCTGATACCGGGCCGCCTGCTTATCGCGATCGGCCTCCGCCGACCGGATTCCCGCGTCTCGATCGGCAAAAGCCGTCCGGATGTCCGAATCCCGGGTCGCCTCCGCCTGCCCGATCGTCGCGTCTCGCTTCACCTCCGAGGTTCTCGCGATACCCAGCGCCAGCAGATATCCATGTTCGTCCTGAATGTCTCGAATCGTGAAGCTGACGATCTCCAGGCCCATGTTCGCCATGTCCGGCGACGCAACGTCCCGCACCGCCTTCGCGAACGCATCCCGGTCCCGATAGATCACCTCAACCGTCATTGTCCCCAGGATCGCGCGCTGATGCCCTTCCAGCGTCTGCAGCGCAACCTGCGCGATCTCGTTGCTACCCCTCCCCAGGAACTGCTGCGCCGCCGTACGGATCGCCTCTTCTGACTTCGCTACCTTCACCTGCGCCACCCCGTCAACCGACACCGACACACCCTCCGCCGTATACACGTTGTTCGTGACTACCGTCAGCGTCATGACCTCAAGCGACAGATACCGCGCATCATGGAATACCGGCAGCACAAAGATGCGTCCGCCGACCATCACTCTCGGCTGCGACCCGCCGCCCGATCTGATCAACGCCTCATTCGGACCCGCGACCATAAAACCGGACATCAGTTACCTCCTCTTTCCAAAACAAATTTTACTTTTATCGCCGCCACCGACCTCGCAGCCGGTCCAGCCATCCTACGACTGCTTGCATTTCCCCTGAATCTCGCCTTGTTATCACCTTCACCACCCCTCCCACATAGTCTCCCACTACCTCAACTTCCGTGCCCTTCGTGATCAGATTTCCCGTATCGGTCGTCGCGGTCCACTCCGCCTCACCCACTCTAATTTCCCCCGCCGGATCCAAGTCCGACATGACCATTCCGAAAGCTCCGACCAATCCACCGTGGATAGCCGAAGGGTACCCGCTCGACGAGCCGCCTCCCTTGAGCATGAAAACGAAGAAGGCCAGCACCGATCCGAAAAACGCCGTCATCGCCACTATCAGCCATCGGCTCACGTGCACCTCTTGCCACGGGCCTTCCGGGGACGGCACGATCCCGCCAAATAGCATCAGTCCTCCCAGCGCAAAACACACTACCGCCCCCACTCCAAACGCCCCGATTCCGGCAACCTGCACTTCGAAATACATCAGCGCCCCGGCGAACACGATCAGCCCGACTCCGAACCAGTTCACCGGCAACAGTCCAAGCCCTACAAAGGCCAGGCCGAGCAAAATAAATCCGGCGATTCCGGGGCCGAATACCCCCGGACTGAACAGCTCCGCGGAAATCGCCAGCAGCCCTACACTCAACAAAATGAACACAACATTTGGACTCGCAACAACCCCCAGGAACCGCTCAACCAGGGTCCACGGAATTTCATTCGCCGGCACCCCCGCCGAATGAATCGCCACTTCACCGTTCGCCGTAGTCACCGTCCACCCGTCAATAGTCGTCAGCAGGCCGGCCAGGTCGTCCGCGATCAAATCGACGATCCCCAGCTCCAGGGCCTCGCTCGCCGAGTACGCCTTCGCCTCGGTTATCGTCAATTCCAGCGCGTCCCCATTTCGCCCCCGCACTTCCGCCACGCTGCGCATCATCGCCATCGCGTCTTGTGTCGCCTTTTTCTTCAAGGTCGGGGCCAGTTCGGCCCCTTCCGAACCGACTACCGCCGCCGCTCCGATATTGGTCGCCGGGGCCATCGCCGCCACATGCGCCGCCGCCGTGACGAACGTCCCCGCCGACGCCGCTTGCGCCCCCGCGGGCGACACGTATACGACAATCGGGACCGGCGATCCCAGAATCGCTTCCATTATCTCTCGGGTCGAATCGACCATTCCCCCGGGGGTGTCCAATTGAATAACGAGCAGCGTCGCCCCATCTTCCGCCGCGGTGTCAATCGCTCGTTCGATGTAATTCGCGCTGGTCGGATCGATCGCGCCCGTCATCGGCACCAGCGCCACGAATCCCGATTCCGAACGCGCGACCGAGTACCCCTGGCTTATCACCGCCAGAGCCAGCAACAGCACGCCGATCCCGCGCGCTACTGTCCGCATGTCCTGACCTCCCTGCCTCTTCTCAACACGGCAGCCGGCCCCTTGGTCGCCTTCCTGGGGACCTGCATTCTCCCATAAAAACCTTTTGGCTCAATTACCGTAGTCGTGCGCCGATTCTGTGCTCCGCCGCTCGATTGAATTGCTGATTACGGGTGATGGTCTGGAGCCCTTCGATAGTTTGCCCCATCATAGGGGCGGGTCGAAATCGATCAACATCGGAGTCGACAGGGCGGTGCGTCACTGTCGATGGTCATCCGCAGACTTCCTCGAAGACCCGCAGGTGATTGAGCCCCAGAAGTTTCCGAAGATCGTCATCAGACCATCCCCGCTCCGATAAACCTTCCGCGATCCGCGGCGTGGAGGTGGCGTCTGGCAGCAGTTCACCGCCGCCATCGAAATCCGAGCCGAGCCCCACACATCCAATTCCACCGACCGTCGCTGCATGCTCGATGTGATCCATCAACTTCTCTATCGTCGGTGCGATCGGATCAACAAACGGCTCCACGTACGTAATTCCGACGACGCCCCCGGATTGCGAGATCGCCCGTATCTGTTCGTCGTCCAGATTGCGCCCGTGATCGCAGAGCGCCCGACAGCAATTGTGAGTCCCGATCACTGGTGCCGCGCTGGCATCAATAACGTCCCA
>CAUYYU010000067.1:0-8909 GCA_963577415.1 Chloroflexota bacterium | reverse complement strand
TGCCGGGAGTGCTGCTACGTTTTCACCTGCCCTGACTGCGACAACCGCCTCGTGCAGCACCGTTCCATCGAGAGCCTGGTCTGCCATTCCTGCAATCACCGCCAGCCCGCGCCGCGCCGTTGCCCGGAATGTGGAGCCGGGCGACTGCGACTCTGGGGACACGGCACCGAATCCGTCCTCGGAGCGCTGCGGGCGCTCCTGCCGCTTGAGCGCGTGGATCGAATCGACAGCAACCTGCCCATCGAACAAGTGCGAGCCGTGGCCGAGGGCTTCCGACGCGGAGCCATCCGCGTCCTGGTCGGCACCTCCCTGCTGTTCAGCGTCGAAGCCGCGCTCAAGGCCGATTTCCTCGGCATCGTCCAGGCGGACATAGGCCTCACCTTCCCTGACTTCACCGCCCCGGAACGGGTATTCCAGCAGCTCATGCGCCTCCGGCAAGCCGTTCTCGGCGGCGATCTGGAGGGCCGCATGGTCGTTCAATCGCTCATGCCCGACCATCACGCTATCGAGGCGACCCGCATCGGCAGCTACCTCAAGTTCTACCGCTCGGAGATCGCCGTTCGCCAGGAACACGACTTCCCTCCCTTCACCCGCCTCGCCCGTTTCATCTACACCCACCGCGACGCCACAAACGCCCGTACCGAGGCTCTCCGCCTGGCCGAATTGCTCAACGGTGTCCTGGCAGAAAATTCCGACAGCAGCGTGCAACTGATGGGACCGGCCCCCTGCTTCCGTGCCCGCGAGCGCGGCGCCTACCGCTGGCACATCCTGGCCTACGGTCCCGACGAGCAGGTGCCCCCCCTCCTCGCCGTGCCTCACCGGGGTTGGACCGTCGATGTCGACCCGGTCGACCTGGTCTGACCGGTGAGCGTCCTACGGATTCTTCCCGCTCAAGACCCCATGCTCCGACGCGTATGCAGCCGCGTTCGGCGCGTCGATGAATCCACCCGCCGCCTGCTCGACGACATGACCGAGTCCATGGACGCCGCCAACGGTCTCGGCCTTTCCGGGCCGCAGGTCGGCAAGCCCCTCCGCGTGATTGTCGTCCGCGTAGGCGACGAACTTCTGCATCTCGTCAATCCGGAGATCGTCCGCTCTTCCGGCGAAGAGATCGCCGAGGAAGGCTGCCTCAGCCTGCCCTACTACTACGGCCCGGTGGCCCGCCCCGATCAGGTCACCGTCCAGGGACTCGACCGGAACGGCAAGAAAATTCGTCGAAAAGCCGGCGGCCTGCTTGCCCGCGCCATCCAGCACGAGATCGATCACCTGCAGGGCATCCTCTTCACCGACAAACTCATGGAGGGCGCCGAGCTGCGTTTCGCCCCGCCCGAGCCGTCCGTCAAAGGGTCCCCGACGCCCGCGTGAAGATCGTATTTCTGGGGACTCCGGACTTCGCGATACCGATGTTGCGTGCCCTGCATGAATCCGCGCACGAGGTAGCGCTCGTCGTAACCCGGCCGTCCCGGCCGGTGGGCCGCCGCAAGGTCATGTCTCCGCCCGCCGTCTACCTGGCCGCCGACGAGCTGGAGTTGCCTTGCATCCAACCCCAGAGCGTCAATAGCGACCGGGCGCTGGCCACGATCCGGGCGACCGATCCCGACGTTCTGGTTACCGCTGCTTACGGTCGCCTATTGAAGTCCGAGATACTCATCCTGGCGCCCCGCGGCGTGCTCAATCTGCACCCCTCCCTCCTGCCGTGTTACCGCGGCGCCTCGCCGGTCCAGGCCGCCATCGCCGCCGGGGAAGAGCGCGCCGGCGTCACCGTGTTGCTCACCGACGAGGGTTGGGACAGCGGCCCCATCTACGCCAGTGAATCCGTCTCGATCGGCCCCCACGAAATCGCCCCGGCGCTCTCAGTCCGGCTGGCCGGCGCCGGCGCGGACTTGATGGTAAAAACCCTCGACAAGATTGAGTCCGGGGGGCTCGAACCAGTCCCCCAGGACGAGTCCATCGCTACCATGACCGACCCGCTATCTCGCGACGACGCCGACATCAACTGGTCGCGGCCGGCGTCCACTATCTATAACCGCTACCGCGCCCATCTACCTTGGCCCGGCACCCGCACGACCGCCGGCAACCGGCTGCTCAAGATCCTCGGCTGCCGGCCTCGCCCCGAAACCATAGAGGCGGCCCCGGGCTCCCCCGCCCTGATCGAGGGCCAGCTCCTGGTCGCCTGCGGCGAGGGCTGCCTAGAAATCCTCGATGTCCAGCCTGAGGGGCGCAACCCCATGCCCGCTGCCGAATTCCTGCTGGGCTACGGCTCCCTTCTGGATCATCGCTGGGGCCCATAGGGAAATCCCGCGCCCGCAGCGCAAATTTCGCCTTGAAACGTGTTGGTCCTTGGTAGAATTAGGTGAAGCCGCCCGGCTCGAATCCCTGACGGGAAGGGGCGCGGACCGCCGCGACGAAGAAAGCATCGAATGGTGGCGCCCGGCCGGGGCCGTATCCGAAATCGAGGCAACACGTTGTTTTTCAGCCCGACATTTCTGCTCTTCATCGCTCCTGCGATGATTTTTGCTTTCTGGGCCCAGCATCGAGTCCGCACCACTTACCGCAAATTTTCCAAGGTACCCACCACCGCCGGTGTGCCCGGCAATCAAGCCGCTATCCGCCTGCTGCGATCCGTCGGCCTGCGGGATGTCGAAATCGAGCGCATCAAAGGCAAAATGACTGACCACTACGACCCCCGCGAAAAAGTTCTTCGCCTGTCCGAGGAAGTCCACGACAGCGACTCCCTGGCGGCCTTGGCCATCGTCGCGCATGAGGCCGGTCACGCCATTCAGGACCAGATTCGCTATCCGTTCCTGGCGATGCGCACCGCCTTCGTACCCACGGCCAACATCAGCACCAGGCTCGGAAGCTTTCTCCTCATGGGTGGCCTGATGCTCACCATGTTGTCCGGCAGCCCCTTTGGCCTGACCATCGCCTGGATCGGCCTGATCATGTACTCGGCGGCCTTCGTGTTCACTCTTCTCACTTTGCCGGTCGAATTCGATGCCTCGCGTCGGGCGCTCCAGCTTCTTCAGGCTAATGGCATCGTGAACAACGTTGAGATCGGCGGCGCCAAGAAGGTACTGGACGCCGCCGCCCTCACCTACGTCGCCGCCATGGCCGCCGCGGTGATGAACATTATTTATTGGGCGACGGCGCTTGGCGGCAGACGCAACTAGCCATATCGCCGGGCAGCCGGCCGCCCTCACCGCCACTCAAACCGGCGCGCTTGCCGAGTTCCTCAAGGACGTCGGCCATCCGGACTATCGTGCAGGTCAAATTCAGCGTTGGCTGTACCGCGACCTGGCCGCCGGATTCAACGAGATGTCCAACCTCCCGGCTTCGCTGAGGAAAGAACTCGCCGCCCGATTCATGCTCCACGGTCTGACCGTCGGCACGGTGCAGCGATCCGCCGACGACAAAACGCACAAGTTCCTGCTGTCCGCTCCCGACGGAGTCCCTGTCGAGGCCGTCCTGCTCCCGCGCAAGCGTGGCTTCGCCCTCTGCATCAGCTCCCAGTCCGGCTGCGGTATGGGCTGTCCCTTCTGCGCCACCGGGACGCTCGGGCTGATCCGAAACCTCACCTCCGGCGAGATCGTGGACCAGTTCCTCCATGGCCGCCGTCAGGCTCGCCGGCTCGGCGGCGACCTCGAATCCGTGATCTTCATGGGCATGGGCGAGCCTCTGGCCAATTTCGACAACGTCGAGGCGGCGGTCGCCCGGCTCGTCGCCGAGGAGTATGCCGGCTTTGGCGCCCGCCGGATCACGGTCTCCACGATCGGTTTGCCCGGCCGCATCGCCCGCCTCGCTCTCTGGCCGTGGCAGGTCGGCCTGGCGATCTCCCTCCATGCCGCCGAAGACGAACTTCGCCGTCGTCTCGTCCCGGTGAGCGGCCGTCTGCCGCTTACCGAGTTGATGCGTGATTCCGTCGCTTACCAGGAGGCCACCGGACGCCGCGTCACCTACGAATACGTGCTGCTCGGCGACGTCAACGACTCCGCCGACCAGGCCCGTCGACTCTGCTCCATGCTCAAAGGCCAGCTCTGCCACGTCAACCTGATTCCGTACAATCCTGTCGTTGGCCTGGACTACCGGCCCGCCCGGCCGGGCCGCACCGCCAAGTTTCGGGAAGCGTTGGAGGCTCGCGGTATTCCGGTCACGGTCCGCAAACCGCGCGGCCGCGATATCGACGCTGCTTGCGGTCAGCTTGCGGGTCGAGTAGCTGTTTCTTCTGCGTCCACAGCGGTGAAAGGAAGGCGTTCGTGATCCGGGTAGCTCCCTCAATCCTGGCCGCCAACTTCGCCCGGCTCGGCGAGGAAGTCGCCGCCGCCACCGCCGGCGGGGCCGATCTCATGCACTGCGACATCATGGACGGCTCCTTCGTCCCCGCGATCAGCTACGGCCACAACCTCGTCGCCACGGTCAAACGCCACACCGAGGTACCGCTGGACGTACACCTTATGGTCGTTGATCCCTCCGCTCAAGTGGACCTCTTCGCCCCATTGGAACCGGAAATCATCACCTTCCACCGGGAGGCCGTAGACGACCCGGCTCCCTTGATCCGCAAGATCAACCGGCTGGGGATCAAGGCTGGCGTCTCAGTGAAACCCGGCACCCCGGTGGAGCCGCTGCTGGAGTTACTTCCCGACCTGGGCCTCGTGCTAGTCATGACTGTCGAACCCGGCGCCGGCGGCCAGTCGTTCATGGAGGACATGATGGCCAAGGTCGAGGCTTTGGCCGCCGCCATTCGCGAAGGCGGCCACGACGTCATGCTTCAGGTTGACGGCGGCATTTCGGCCTGCACCGTCGCCACCGCCGCCGCCGCCGGAGCCGATACCTTCGTCGCCGGCACGGCGGTCTTCCGCCATCCCGACGGCGTCGCCGTCGCCATTACCGAGCTCAGGCGCCTGGCCACTTCCCACGCGTGAATCCGGCACGGTGAGAGTCGGGAGAGGAGCAATCGGGAAACGCCAGCCGGGACGGCCAGAGCGGTGAGGACTGATTACAGAAAAGGCTGACGGGATCAGTTGGACGAAACCGATGCGGGCGGGGCTAGGCCACTTCCGTGGCTGGCGTCTTCCTGACCCGCTCAACCTTGTGCATCGTCCTCAGGCAGCGGGTGCAGATGTTCACCATCTGACGGCGCCCATCGATTTCCAAGCGTTTGCGCTGTACGTTTGCCTTCCAGGATCGGGGCCTTTTGGGCGCGCGCAGGGCCCACTTTCCCGTAGCCTTGTGGCGGATGTGGCGGCCGAACTGTCGTCCTTTGCCGCAGACGTCGCATTTTGCCATCGACAATTTGTCTCCGGGGATTATCGCCGGACTAGGTCGCCCGGCCTGCGTGAAACTAAAGTATAACAAGGTGGGAACCACTTTCCGCCCGGGGGGAGTTCGTCGGGGACGACACGCGCTGGGAGCGACATGGCTGAATCCAAACAGGAGTCCACCAACGGGATAGACGGCCGCCTCCGGACCGGTCTGAGCCTCCACCACGGTTTCGAGCACAGCGTCGCCTGGCTTAAAGCCAACAGCGAGGCCGTGGACCGTCTGAATGTCTTCCCCGTTCCCGACGGTGACACCGGCACGAACATGCTTTTGACGATGCAGGCGGCTCTCAAGGAGATTCAGGTCCGCCAGGTGGAAAAGACGGGCGAGGTGGCCGCCGCCGCCGCCCGTGGAGCGCTGATGGGCGCTCGCGGCAATTCCGGCGTCATCCTCTCCCAGATCATTCGCGGCATGGCCATCGGTCTCGAAGGCCTGGATGCATTCTCCCCCGAAGACTTCTCCCGCTGTCTGGTGAAAGGCTACGAGGTCGCCTACGAGTCCGTCACCGAGCCGGTCGAGGGCACCATCCTCACGGTCGCCCGCCACGCCGCCGCCGCCGCCGAGGACGCCTCTAAGCGGAGCGTTGAGACCGTTGACGGCGTCATCGCTGCTGCCGTCGCCGCCGCCGAACGCTCCGTCGAGGACACCCCCAACCGTCTCGCCGTCCTCAAGGAAGCCGGCGTAGTCGATGCCGGCGGCCAAGGACTGTACGTAATTCTGGATGGCTTCCTCAAATACTCCCGCGGTGAGGACATCACCGTCGAGACCAACGTCCAGCGTGCAGAGCAGGTATTTGCCGCTTACGCCGAGGAGCACGCCGCCGACGAGCAGGGCTACTGCACCCAGCTCATCATCGAGGGCGCGGGTCTGGACGTCCCTGAACTTCGGCGTTTCATCGACGGGTGCACCGATTCCACCATCGTTGTCGGCGACAGCGAAATGGTCCGCGTTCACTGCCACACCGAGACTCCCGGCGACGTGCTCAATTATGCCGTCGGGTTCGGCGGGCTCAGCCACATCTCCATCGAGAACATGCAGATCCAGCAGGCCGACCACTTCGAGAAGGTCGAATCTCCGGCGGAGGACTCTCTCGTTCCCCGAGCAGATCTGGTAGCTGTCGCGCCCGGCTCCGGCTTCGCTGATATTTTCCGAAGCCTCGGGGCCGCCGTGGTGGAAGGCGGTCAAACCATGAATCCCAGCACCGCTCAGATTCTCGAAGCCATCGCCCAATGCCCCGGTGATGAAGTCGTGGTACTGCCCAACAACTCCAACATCGTCATGGCCGCCCGCCAGGCGGCCGAAGCATCTCCGAAGACCGTCCGCGTCATCGAGTCCGTCACGGCCCCCCAGGGCGTCTCCGCGGCGCTGGCGTTCAATCCCGTCGCCAGTTTCGAGGAAAACTGCGAATCCATGCAGATTGCCGCGGCCGAGCCGGTCGTGCTGGAAGTTACCCGCGCCGTGCGCGACGCCGACGTCGATGGGGTGAAGACTAGGGCCGGCCAGTACATCAGCCTGCTCGACGATCGCCTCACCACCGCCGCCGACACCGCCACCGAGGTCGTGGGCCGGCTGGCGGCCGAGGCCGGCGCGGTCGACGTCGAAATCATCACCATCTATCTCGGCGCCGATCTCACCGAGACTGGCGCGGCCGACGTAATCGACGCTTTGCAGCGCGCGTTCGCCGACGCCGAAATCGAAGTGGTGAGTGGAGGGCAGGCGCACTACGACTACATCATCTCGCTCGAATAACCCGCCCCCCCCCTCCCGATTCTCCGCCCTGAGCCGGATTCTGGAGCTCGAAAGCCGTGGCGGGCATAACGACCGAGTCGTCGCCGGCGGACTCGCGTACTTTGTCGCCCATCTTCAACAAGACCTCCAGCCCGAGCGCCTCGCGCCGGACCTAGCCCGTCTCCTTAATTACGAAAAACTCAGCCTCGACGACCGCGCCGCCGCGATCGCCGCCGCGCGGAAGTCTCTGGGCGCCGATCCCGCACCCGACCCGAACGCCAAGAGCCGGAAATCGACCAAAACCAGGCCTGGCGGAGCCGGTAAAACTCGCGGAGCGGGGCGCAAATCCAGACTCGATACGCCCGTCACCAACCTCTTCCGCGTCGGCCCCCAGTACGAGAAGCTCCTGGCGAAGCTGAATATCGCCACCTACGAGGACTTTCTCTACCACTTCCCCCGCAAGTACCTGGACCGCTCCAACTTCACTGCCGTCGCCGACATCCGCGCCGGCCAGGCGGTCAACGTCATCGCGGACGTCATCGAGCTGTCAAGCCGCCGGACTCGCGGCCGCGTCAGCACCATCACCCGGGGCCTCCTCAGTGATGGCAGCAACTCGATTCCGGCAGTCTGGTTCAACCAGCCTTACCTAGAAAAGACCCTGCAGGGCCGCCGCAACGTCGCCTTCTTCGGCCGCGCCCAGTGGGGACGGGACGGCCCGGAGCTGCGCGCCCCGGATTTCGAGCTCGACCTCAACCGCTCGCTCCACGCCGGCGCCCAGGTCCCCGTCTACCCGGCCACCGGCAAGCTTTCCCAGAAATTGCTCCGCCTCTGGGCCGGTGAGGTCGTGGAAAGTTGCGCTGACCTCATCATTGAGTTCATCCCGGAGGACATTCGCGCTTCCGCCGGCCTCATCGGCATCGGCCCCGCCCTGCGGGACATCCATTTCCCCGACTCCCCGGCTGCCGCCGCCGCGGCGGTCAAGCGTCTGGCCTTTGATGAGCTCTTCCTTTTACAACTCGGCGTACTGGAACGCCGCCGCGAATGGCGCGAAGGTAGCCCCGGCCGCGCCATCCAGGCCGAACGCGAGGATATCCGCGAATTCGTCCGCTCTCTGCCCTTCAAGCTCACCGGCGACCAGGGTACCGCCGTCGGCGAAATCCTGGACGATATCGAGCGACCCGTCGCCATGAATCGCCTCCTGCAGGGCGATGTGGGCTCCGGCAAGACCGTCGTCGCCGCCTGCTCCATCCTCGCGTGCGTCCGCGCCGGATACCAGGCAGCGGTGATGGCCCCCACCCAGCTCCTCGCCGAGCAGCATTTCACCACTCTCACTGAAGTATTCACCGGTCAGGACCTTAGCGTCGAACTCATCACCGGCGCGCTCACCAAAGCCAAACGCCGCAAAGCCTGGAAGCGCGTCGCCGCGGGCGAGGTCGACGTTGTCATCGGCACCCAGGCACTCATTACCGAGGAATCGGAATTCGCCGCCCTGAGCTTTATCGTCGTCGACGAGCAGCACCGTTTCGGCGTGCATCAGCGCGCCCGTCTCCGGGGAATGGGCTACAACCCGCACGTGCTGGTGATGACCGCCACTCCCATCCCTCGGACCCTCGCGCTCACTCTTTACGGCGACCTGGACATCACCCGGATTGCCGAGATGCCCCCCGGCCGGCGTCCGGTTAAGACCGCTCTGATCGCCCCCGAGCAGCGCGCCAAGGCCTTCAGCTTCATCCGCGAACAGGTCGCCGAGGGCCGCCAGGTATTCATCGTCTTCCCGCTCATCGAAGAATCAGAAACCCTGCAAGTCCGCTCGGCCGAGGCCGAATTCGCCCGCCTCGGCACCGAGGTGTTCCCCGATCTCGCCG
>CAUYYU010000066.1:0-8950 GCA_963577415.1 Chloroflexota bacterium | reverse complement strand
CACAGGGGAATTCGCCGGTTGATAAAGTCACTCATTGAAGCATGGCTTCAAGCGCGCTCGCGGTTGGCAGGGAAGGCTGGGCGCCGGCCCGGGTCGCGGCGAGGGCGCCGGCGGCCGACGCGTGGCGCACGGCTTCATCAAGGCTTTGACCACGTGATCGGGCCAGTCCGAATGCTCCGCAAAATGCATCTCCCGCAGCGGTGGTATCGACCGTCTCTATGGCAAACGCCGGGACGTACGTTCCCGTTGTGCCGTGGACCACCGCGCCGGCGGCGCCCAGAGTCACGATCGCCGAACATCGCACCAACTGGCGAAGAGCGCTGGCGGCTTCGAATGCGCTTGCCCGGTCGTGTACCTCAATCCCGCCGACTGCGAGCGCTTCGGTTTCATTCACAATCAAGTGGTCGACGAGATCGAGCGTCGAGGCGGAAAGTCTGGTTGGAGGCGCGGCGTTGAGAACGGTTTCGGCGTTTTCCGCCCGAGCGAGCCGAAAGGCTTGCTCTACAGCGTCAACTGGCACTTCGAGTACGGCCAGGCAGACCCGGGTTCCGGCCTCCCAACCGGCGGTGACATCCGCCGGGGTCAGTTTGGCGTTGGCCCCGGGAGCCAGGGCGATCATGTTTTCGCCGCCGTCACCGACGAGGATCAGTGCGACACCGGAAGGGGCGTCGGGATCCACCGAGATGGATGAGATATCAACGCCGGCGCAACCAAGATCCCGGATCCGGTCTTCACCAAAGGAGTCGGCGCCGACTTTTCCGATCATGGTCACGGACCCGGCCAGGCGGGCGGCTGCCACGGCCTGGTTGGCTCCTTTGCCGCCGCTGAACGTCCGCAATTTTCCGCCACTCAAGGTCTCGTCGGGGCGCGGTAGCCTGGGCAGCCTGAGGACCTGATCGGTATTTATGCTCCCGACGACAGTGATTTTGGACATCGGTGCTCCTAAGTCCCGGTCAACCGGCGGTTCGCCCAGAAACTGAAGTCGGTGCGACCGGGTCCTGAGCGTCGATTGAACACCGGTCGGGAGGCGCCTCGCTCAATCCGCTCGTGGCATTGTAGCGACGTCAGGGTTTTGGAAGCATTGTGACCTCGTTTGGTCGCGGGATAGACTAGGGTTCTTCAGGGATAAACGACTGAATCCGCAGTCGAAAACACGAGTCCGGGAAATCATGTCCACAGACGCACCAAAGGCCCCGAAGCGAAAAGTCGTGGAGGTCGTCGCACCCAGTGTCGAGGTGGGGCTGGCGGTGGGGGCGAAGGTGTTGGGCATATCCGCCGACCGAGCGGACTATGAGGTTGTGGAAGATTCACAGGGCGACCCGGGCGGAGACTTTGGAAAAGTCAAAATCCGCGTCCATGCCAGCCCCCCAGAGCCGCGCGTCGATGGGAAATTCCTGATCGGCTGTCGGGTTGGCCTCTTCCACCTGATTATCACCCCGTCGTCGGGAGACGGCCGGTCGGTCGAGCGGGAGCAGCTGAAAACCGCTTTAAGCAGACTCCCGTTGCCGGACGGAGTCGATGCGGTCTGGGAGGCGGAACTAGCGAAGCCTTCCGGTAAACCAGTGGTCTTGATGGACGGACATTCATCTGAGGCGACTTGCACAGTGGACGCGGCCGAGCTTGTGAAGGATGGAACTGAAGCGCCGGTGGCCGCAGAGGAGGACGAGCCGGAACCCGAGTATTTGGGACCTCCTTTTACGATCCTCGTCACCGATGACCAGATGCAGGTGTGGCTGTTGAATTCGGATTTGAAATTCGATACGACGGTGGACAGGGAGGCAGTGGACGAGGTGCTGGAGGGTCTGGGAGTGACGTTTGGAATCAGTGAGGCGCTGCTTGATCGGGCCGTAGCGCGGCCGCTGACTACTGCGTGGCAGATCGCGCAGGGGGTTGAATCGGTAAACGGTGGGGACGGCGTGCTCGAATTCCAGTTTAAGGCTCACCTCGGTCTCACGGATGACCAGATGGAGGAGCTGAACACTGTTGACTGGTACGAGCTATTCTCCCTCGATCAGATTCTGTCCGGAGAAGCTCTGGTGATGGCGACGCCGGCTACGGAGGGAACGTCCGGCACGACTGTTCTGGGCGCCGTCCTTGCGGGCGGTGATATTCAGGTGGAATACGTTCAGGGTGGTGAAGTCACGGCGGGGGGTGACCTGACGGTTGGCGACGACATAGTGCGAGCCAACGTCGGCGTTCTGGGGAAGATCACGGTCGCCGGTCGCGGCCGGATAGTGGGTGGACGGGTCTCCGCCGGGACCGAAATCACCGCGACTTCAATCGGGGCGCCGACCGGAGTTCGCACGGTGGTGGCGGTCGGCAATCCCGGCTCCGAGGCGAAGACGGTTGAAGCGCTTCTTGAAGCGCGGGTTCTATCGCAGATGGGCGCGGACGGCGGACTGCCGGAGGCCGATGACGAAGCCGAAGAGGAGATTGAGGTGAACGGGGAAGGTGATGGGGACGAGGAAGAGAAGGTCGGGAGAGGCCCGCGGGTGATCGTGAGCGGTGAAATACACGAAGACACGGTGGTGGGGATAGGCTCGCCGGCACTGGTCTTAGATCGCCGAATCGATCACTGCATGCTGCGCGAATCCGAAGGACGTATCCAAGTATTTCCGCTCTAGCCTGGATCGACGTTATTCAACTTCGTGGGTCTCGACCAAACCAGGTGGCGGAGCCAACCGATGCGGCGTTCCCGGCGGTGATAATCTATGCGGCGTTCGCATCGAATCGCCGGGAGGCTGGTAGGCGATTTACGTGGGCCGCATAGAGGTGATGAACGTAATTGATCCGATCTAAGCGTTTTCGGCGGCCGCCACGCGATCCAGCCGAATTTGTCGGCCTGGCCGCGGCCGCTGGGGTGCTGGTGATCGCCGTGTTTCTGGCGCTGGTGGTGTGGTCGCTATCACCAGCGGAGGAAATCGGACCGCTGCAGGGAGACGTTGCCGAGGCGAGTCTTATCGAGCAGGCCCCTACGGCTCCCAACTCGGCATCCCCGGATTTTCGAGAACGCGTGGGCGATGCCGTCCGGCCTGTCGTTGAGCTTCCCGGCAAGGTCGTAAGCCCGATGGAGCTGGTTCCGGATTGGCCGATCGACCGACCGGTGGCGATCTTGCTGCTGGGCACGGACCAACGGCCGGATGATCCGTTCGCCAAGACGGACACGATGATCGTGGTCCGGATAGACCCGGCTTCCAACTCTGTCGTGGTCATCGGCGTGCCGCGGGATATCTGCGTCGATCTTTGCGAGACCGAGCCGTACCGCATAAATAGCGTCCTGTTCTACGAAGGGCCGGACAGTCTCCGGCAACGCGTTGGCGATCTGCTGGGATTACAGATCGACTTTCACGTTTTGATGAATTTTGCTGGATTTATCAGGCTGGTGGATTTCTTCGGAGGTGTGGACATCAACGTGCCACGCGACATCGCGGATTACAGCTATCCCAACGCGGCGGATGACGGCTTCGAGCCGTTTATCCTCTCGGCAGGCTGGCAGCGGATGGACGGCGACGTGGCGCTGAGATATGTGCGCACTCGCTGGGAGGATCCCGAGGGTGACTTCGGGCGAATCCAAAGACAACAAGATTTTTTGATCGCCCTCAAGGAGCAGATACTGACGCCAAAATTGATTTTGCAGGCGCCGGCGCTGATTGGCCAGGTGAAAGCCACCTTCGAAACGAACCTTCCGGTAAGCGACATGCCGTCACTGGCGAAACTGGTGCTGGGCGTGTCGGCCGACGCCGTGGTGGCTGTGAATATTGACTACACCAACAGCAGGGTTTATCCGGTAGAGGCCGAGAATGGGGCCAAGATATTGAGGCCCAATAACCGCCGTATCCAGGCGTTTGTGGTGCAGACAATCGGTCTGGCCGCTGCGGCGGGTGGCGAAAGACTGGAATTTTCCGCGGAGCCGATTGAACGTCAGCAGCTTGAGCCCTAGCTCCCCATCCGGACGGGAATACGACTCCCCATTCAGAGTCGTCAGTTACAACCTCCATTCCGGTCGTAGCGCCGCGGGCGACGAGGTATTCGAGCAGCAGGTGGAATTCCTGCGCACGCTGTCGCCCGATCTTCTGGCCGTGCAGGAGGTGGACCGTGACTGGCCACGTTCAGCGAACCTCGACCAGAGCCGGGCCCTGGCTCTCGCCCTGGATATGCGAGGTTTCTTCTCGCCGAACTTGCTGGGACCCTGGACGGTCGGTCGAAACACTTACCAGTATGGAATCGCGGTGTTCTGGCGGGGTGGGGCGGAGATGCTGGGCGGGGTGGCTCTCCCCGGCGTGCCGGGTCGCGAGCACCGGGGTCTTGCCTATGTAGAAATCGAAACCCGGCAGGGCGGTCTTATATTTGCCAACATTCACCTGGGTCGCTCCCCGGCGGAGCGGTCCGCGCAGGCCGAATTCGTGGCCGAGTGGCTAATCTCCCGGAGTCTTCCTACGATTCTGGCCGGGGATTTCAACATGATCCCGGACTCACCAGAATATCATCGACTGGTCGCGGCGGCGACGGATGTCACCGCGGGGCTGGATCTGGTGACCTTCCCCGATGATGTGCCGGACCGTCAGCGAGATTATGTATTCATCACGGCCGGACTGCGGGCCGGTGCGGTCGCCACGACAGACAGCGATTTGTCGGACCACCGCCCGGTCATCGTCGAGATAGAGTTCTCGAGTTGATCGCCTTTCGGGGTGGGGCACCCTGTCACTTCCGCGCGAACATCGGAGAATCAGTTGCAGCCCGACCCTGACCGGCCAGTGGAAATCCTCTCTATAGGCACCGAGGTCATTCTGGGGAGGATTCAGGACACCAACTCCGCGTGGCTTGCGGACCGGCTCACTCAGGCCGGCGCCAACGTACGCCGGATCACTGGAGTCCCGGACGTACCTGCGGAGCTCGAAGCCGTGGTACGCGATGCGACGGTTCGTGGTACGGGCCTGGTCGTATCGACGGGTGGCCTAGGCCCGACGCCGGACGATCTCACCGTGGCCACCCTGGCGCGGGCGGCAAGGTGTGGGGTGACGCGCGATCCGCTTGCGGTAGCCGACTACCGCAAGCGGATCGCCATAAAGGAGGACGAAGACCTCCCACCAAATTTGCAAAAAATGGCGACGGTCCCGGACACAGCACTGTTCTATCTCAATCCGGCAGGCTGGGCTCCGGCGTTCCTGCTTCCAATCGAGGACACGTTGATCTTCGCGATGCCCGGCCCCCCGCGGGAGATGGAGGCGATTTATGATTCCTACTTGGGGCCGCTCGCCGAGCGCTGGTACGCAGGTCGCACAGCCACCCGGCGGATACGGGTCGGGATGTTTGAGTCGCAGGTTTCGCCGCTGCTGGAAGAGGTCATGAATCGATACCCCAACGCTTACCTCAAGGCGTATGTGGCCCTCGGTGACGGCGACGGGTTGCCGATCGATGTCGTCGTGCGCCGCTCTGACGGCGTGTCCCCCGTGGAGGAGTTGGGGGAGGTTATTGAATTTTTCGCCGATCTAGCCCGATTACACGGAAAAGAGATCACCTTTCTGGAGTAGGGATTTCTGAGTCCGGCCGGTGGCGCTGGTTTCGAGATTGCCGCATATCAGAAATTGCCGTCCGGCGGATGATGAGCGGCTGACTAAAGACCGTGCGTGGAGCCGGAAATCACTATTTCAGTTTCGGACACGAGCAGCGTCTCAACGTCGATCGGTGGACGTGGCACCCCGGCGTCGACCGAGAGTGCGGCGAGAGTGGCTAATCCGGATCGCAGAAAGGCAGGTGCAAAGAGATGCCCTACCTGAAACCTAGTGATTTCGAGACGCAACTCGGCCGATTCGATGGCGATAGCGACGTCGGCGCGGTAGCGGACCTCTTGCCCGGCGATAGTGATGACGCCGACGAAGATGATCTCGTCGACTTTCATGGCGGCCCGGGATTCGGAGATGCGGATGACCGCGTTGTCCGGTGCGGACCAATCGCTGATTTTGGAATTCAGTTCGTTCTCGCTAATCACCAGCTGCACGGGTTCCGCGACACCGGTTTGCTTGCTCCGCTTTACCAGCTCGTCTACGGCGTCCAGGCGGCTGTCCAAACCGGCTAGCTCACCCTCATCCGGTTCCAACAGGTCCAAGTCGGAGACGCTGATAGTAGGACGGGAGGCGAAGAACCCAAGAACTCCCGCTACCGCCAAAAAAAGTAGCAAGAGGTACAGAGAAAACCGTAAGCCGCAGATCAGGCACCCCTCAAATCCGGATGCCGGCAGGTGGTGTTGGCACTCCGAAACCGTCCGAGGCCGTGCCGCGGCCCAGCCTGGCCCCGTCGAATTCCCGCCGCAGGGCGTTTCTCAGATTCACTCGATCTTGATACCCTTTCCGGCGAACTCACGCTGCGCAAAATGTTAATGACATCCGGTGCTGAAGGCACCTCCGAAGCGGCCTTGCGCAGAATGGAACCGGGCCGCGCCGGAAGGCAAGGGGTAACGGCAACTGACTTTCTTGGAGCCTTTCAAACATTTCTGGTGGTCGCTGGGGAAGTTCTACTACGAGATTTTCGCGATAGTGGGACGAATCAATTTGCCCTGGACGGGGGCCATGGTGCCGTGGGCCCTGTTGCTGGTGGTCGTGGCATCGAGATTCGTGGGGGACGAGCGGGTCCGGGATGCGCTGGTCGAAGGCCGAGTCGTGTCGGACATTTTGATCGGGTTGCCGATTATGACCGCCATCGTAATGTTGCTGGCCGCCCCGGCCACGGCGGCTCTCTATAACAGCGCTCTGGAAATGGATGATCTGGAACCGATTACTTACCGGCAATTTGGACGCGGCTTCAAACGTTATTTTTTCCGGGCATGGAAGCTGGCGCTGGTCGATTTGTTCATTCTGTACGCGCTGGTGTTGGCATTTATTTTCTACCGGGCGCAGGGAAGCGCGGCCATCCAGATACTGGCCATCGTCGCGCTCTACCCCATACTTTTCTGGCTGATGATTCAACCCTATCTCTTCCCACTTCTTCTTAGGACGGAGGCGGGAATCTATAACGTGTTTCGGAATGCGTCGGTGATGGCGATAGGGAACTTTGGCAATACTATGGGCTTGCTGTTCATAACCTTGATTTCGCTGATCGTGATCGTGCCGTTAAACGTCGTCGCGATTACGGTTGGCCCGCAGGTGGTGGCGAAGACAGGATTGCGCACGGTGGGCCGACTCTTGGAGAAGTATGAGCTACAGGATGGCGGCAGCCAGAATCCGGGCTGACGCCACGCATCGGCGGTATCCATGGTCGCGATAAATATTGAAGGCGTCGATGTTTTCTTTCCGCCGACCGACGGGCGGCGGCGACCCGTAGACTCGCCATCAAGGTCGGATCGAGTCGCGGACGAGGAAGGGCAACGCCCCGAACTGGAAGGCGGCATGGTCCGCGCCCTGGACGGTGTCGATCTCTCCATCCGCAATGGGGAGACGATGGCGGTTCTGGGTCCGTCTGGCTGTGGCAAGTCGAGCCTGCTGCGGGCGGTGGCCGGCCTCACCACGCCGAAGGCGGGCAGGATCTATTTCGACGGCGCTGAGGTCACGCAGGACTCGCCAAGCAATAGGCACGTGGGGGTGGTGTTCCAGGATTACGCCCTCTACCCGCACATGGAGAGCAAGCGAAATCTGTCGTTCTTTTTCATGGTTAACCGTCGGACCGAGGAGATTGGCGAAAGAGTCCGCGAGGTTTGCCGCATCATGGGCGGCGGATTTGAAGAGTTGCTCGACCGCAAGCCCCGCAAGCTGTCGGGCGGAGAGAAGCAGCGGGTAGCGGTCGCCCGGTGCATCATTCGAAACCCGACCGTTTTCCTCCTGGACGAGCCGCTGTCGAATCTGGATGCGCAACTCCGGGCGCGGATGCGGGTCCAGCTCAAGCGATTGCTCCGTCACTTCGGGGTGACGGCGATCTACGTCACCCACGATCAGAGCGAGGCGATCGCGCTGGCGGATCGCATAGCCCTTATGCAATCTGGTCAAATAGCCCAGGTAGGCACGTACCGCGAGCTATATGACCGACCGCACAATACGTTCGTAGCCGGTTTTCTGGGCGAACCGGCCATGAACCTGATTCCCGGGGTGGTGAGCGGAGGGAGAGTCCGGATGGGGGAATGGGACCTGCCCCTGAGCGCGGACAGTCTGCACATTCTGGAGGGTGAAGAGGTGACCGTCGGAATCAGGCCGGAGCACCTGGAATTTCCCGGGGAAGAGACGCCTGAAATAATCTGGCTGCGGGCCGAAACGGTGCAACCCTTGGTGAGCGATCGGGAGCAGCTCACAACTTTTGAATTTGACGGGATGCGTCTGACGGCACGACACGCGGCAAACCCCGATGTCGTGCCCGGATCCAGGGTGCCGGCACAGTTTCCGGCGGCGAAACTTCGGCTGTTTGACCGCCGTGGAATTCGCGTAGTCTAGCCGGATTCGGCGGAGAGGTAACGCGCGCGCACGGCAGGCAGCCGCCGGAGGCAGGCTTGCTATACTGTTGCCACTGGAACCGAACATAGCGAATGCGATTGAGAAGTGGGCGCTCCCCGCTTCTCTTTATGTCTCCGGGCGGGACGACGTTGAAGGGCCGTCCTTCGATCGGGCATAGCGAGGAAAGCGCCGATGAAAAGTGAGTTTGAGCTGGCGCTTGCTCAGATTGCGGCTGATAAGGGCCTGACCACCGACGACGTGTTGGAGGCGGTGCGGGCCGCGGTCGATTCCGCCTATCGCGATCTGCCCGGGGCACTGGAAGATATCGATGTGCATGTTGATGGGCAGGGCAGTTTCAGCGTGCATGCAAATCGCACGGTGGTGGAGGCCGAGGTCTCCGATCCAGACACTGAAATTTCGCTGGCGGATGCCGTCGAGGTTGACGAGAACCTGAAATTCGGGGACATCGTCCAGGTGGACATAACGCCACAAGGATTCAGTCGGATCGCCGCGCAGAAGGCGCGTCAGGCGATGCT
>CAUYYU010000065.1:0-9070 GCA_963577415.1 Chloroflexota bacterium | reverse complement strand
CAAGATTCCCTCCAGCCAATCTCTCGCCGCTTCCTCGCCCAGTTGCACCCGCAGTCCCGTCACGAACGCCTGGAACGACCCGTTCGACGGCGCCCATCCCAGCCGCCCCAGCCACCGCTCGTCGGTGAATCCCAGAATCGAATCAGGCAGATCGCCTTCCTTCACCAGATCGGTGTTGTACACCACCACCCTCGCGCGGCCGCTCAGTCCCACCCATTCCCCGACCGGCGACCGAAATCGGTCCGGCACCCTGCTGAGTATCCGCGACGGCAGCGGCTCCAGCATGCCCTCTCGAGCCAACGCCCCCAGCGCCCCCGCGTCCTGCGCGAAGAACAGGTCCGCCGGGCTATTCGAACCCTCTTCCAGAATGGTCGCCGCCATCTCCGACGTGCTGCCATATCTCACCGCCACGTCCAGCCCGGTCCGCTCCAACACCGTCTGCATCAGCGGGCCCACCAGGTTTTCGCTCCGTCCCGAATAGACCGTCACCACCCGCGGCTCCGGCGTGGCTGTCGGAGCCGGCGCGACCGCCGCCCGGGCCACCGGCTCCGCCCCTGCCGTCGTACCATTCGGACTGACCTCCTGCTGACCGCACGCCACCAGCACCACCACACCGGTCCCCGCGCTCAGAAAGGCCAATACTCGTCGTCGCGAAATTTCCATAAGTTCTCCAGATTCCCGGGGGTGTCTGCCGGTGCCAGATGCGCGACGCCTCGGCCTTCAGCGCCCTGCGCCAATATTCAATAGCACGGCTATGGCACGGCGACAAGTCCCTTCCGACACGCCGCGTGACATCCCGGCCAGACCGTCCACCCATCGCTTGAGCGCCCCGTCGCCTTATCCGAAAGACCGCACCACCCCAATTGCAATCCCCACCACCCCCGGCGCACAATGAACGGCCTGCCGCGCGCCTCTCATCGCATCCGCTGAATAATCGACCCCACGGCCCAGACCTTCGCCTCCAGGAGACCGCCCTCGCTTATGAGCAAGCCCAACTTCCTCATCATCATGTCCGACGAGCATGATCCCGGCGTCAGCACTCCCTACGGCCACCCCTTCGTCCGCACCCCCAATCTCCAACGCTTCGCCGATTCGGCCGCCACCTTCGAACACGCCTACTGCAACTCTCCCCTCTGCGTGCCCTCCCGCGCCTCCTTCATGACCGGTAAACACCTCCACCGCGTCAAAGTCTGGGACAACAGCGTCCCCCTAGGATCCGACGAGCCCACCTGGGCCCACCGCTTGAACAACGCCGGCTACGAAACCTGCCTCGCCGGCAAGATGCACTTCGTCGGCCCGGACCAGATGCACGGCTTCACCCGCCGCATCGTCCCCGACATCCACGGCATGGGCGGCGGAGGCTCCAACCTGCCCGACTGGGACACCGGCGAATTTCGCGACATGAGCGAACGCCTCCTCCAGGAGCCCGGTTCCGGCGATCACGAGCACATGGACTACGACGACGAAGTCGTCCGCCGATCCATCACCTACCTCTCCGAGCCCGCCCGACACGAACAGCCCTGGGTCCTCTGCGCCTCTGTCTTCACCCCCCACTTCCCCTTCATTGCCCGTGAGGAGTTCTACCAGCGCTACTACCCCGAACAGGCCGACCTGCCCAACATCCCCGAAGGCCACCTCGAGAGTCTCCATCCCCAGAGCAAGCGCCTGCGCCGCCACTTCAGCACCGAAAACGTCCCCGAGGAGCAGATACGCAAAGCCCGCGCCGCCTACTATGGCCTGGTCGAATTCTGCGACACCCGCGTCGGCGCCATCCTCGACGCCCTCGAAGCCAACGGCCTAGCCGACAACACCATCGTCGCCTACGTCTCCGATCACGGCGAGATGAACGGCGAGCACGGCATGTGGTACAAGTGCTCCTTCTACGAACAATCCTCCCGCATCCCGTTCATCATTCGCTGGCCCGGCGTCACCGAGCCCGGCAGCCGTTTCACCACCATCACCTCCCTGCTCGACCTCGTCCGCACCATGCTCGAGGTCGCCAGAGCCGAATCGTCCGGCACCGATGGAACCAACCTCGCGCCCGTTTTGAACGGCGAAATCGAAGACGGCGGTGGCATCGCCCTCTGCGAATACGAAGCCCACGGCGTCGACCGCCCCGGCCGCATGGTCCGGCGCGGCCGCTACAAGCTGAACTACTATCTCGGCGAGCCCTCCGAGTTATTCGACCTCGAAGCCGATCCCGCTGAAATGAACAATCTCGCCGGTTCTCCCGAGCACGCCGGCCCATTAAAAGCGCTAACCGAAATCGTGCTCACCGACTGGGACCCCGAAGCCATCAACCGGCACGTCCGCCGGACCCAGAAAGACCGCCAGATCATCGCCGCCTCCACCAAAGGCAAGGTCCTGAGCCCCTCCTGGCGCAACGGCAAATACGGATAAAGGCCCACTCCCCCAAAACACAACTCTTGCCCCGCCAATCCTCCCCGCCGGCGCACAGATAAAAGGTGACTCTCCCGTGACCAGACCCAACATCCTCGTCATCATGTCCGACGAGCACGACCCCACCATCAGCACTCCCTACGGTCACTCCTTCGTCCGCACCCCCTACCAGCAGCGCCTCGCCGACGAAGGCGCCGTCTTCCAGAACGCCTACTGCAACTCCCCCCTCTGCGTGCCCTCCCGCGCTTCCTTCATGACTGGCCTGCAACTCCACCGCACCCGCGTCTGGGACAACACCATTCCCCTCGCCTCCGACATTCCCACCTGGGCCCATCGCCTCAACAACGCCGGCTACGAAACCGTCCTCTGCGGCAAGATGCACTTTATCGGTCCCGATCAGGCCCACGGCTTCACCCACCGCATCATGCCCGACATCCACGGCCAGGGCGGCTATCACACCAACCTCCCCGATTGGACCACCGGCAAGCTGGCCGATCCCCTGGAAGTCAGCGATCGCCTCACCAAAGACACCGGTCCCGGCGACACCGTCCACCAGCGATTCGACGACGAAGCCGCCCGTCGCGCCGTCACCTATCTCCTCGACGGCGACCGCCACGAGCGGCCCTGGGCCATGTGCGTTGGCATTTTCGCCCCCCACTTCCCATTCCGCGTTCGCCCCGAGTATTACTACGGCTACTACCCCGAGCACGCCGACCTCCCTCGCACTCCCACCCTTCCCCTCGATGACAGCCACCCCCAGACCCATCGCCTTCGAGATCACTTCCAGGCCGAGAACATCACCGAAGAGCAAATCCGCGTCGCCCGCGCCGCCTACTACGGCCTCACCGAATTCGGCGACGACAAGATCGGTGAAATCCTCGCCGCCGTCGACGCCAACGACCTCGCCAACAACACCATTGTCGTCTACACCTCCGACCACGGCGAAAGCCTCGGCGAGCACGGCCTCTGGTACAAGTGCACCTTCTACGACCCCTCCACCCGCGTCCCGCTCATCGTCCGCTGGCCCGGCGTCGTCAAGCCAGGCTCCCGTCACAACCAGGTGACCTCCCTCCTCGACCTCGTCCAGACCATGCTCGACGTCGCCGGCGCCGACCCTGGCGACACCGACGGCGTCAGCCTCGTCCCGCTCCTCCGCGGCCACGCCGAAGACGACGACGGGGAGGTCTTCTCCGAATATCACGCCCACGGCACCACCACCCCCGGCCGCATGCTGCGGCGCGGCCGCTACAAGCTCAACTACTACCTGGACGACCCGCCCGAGCTGTTCGATCTCGAAGCCGATCCCGACGAGCTGACCGACCTTGCTTCCGATCCCGCCCACGCCGCCACCGTCACCGAATTGACCGCCGCCATCCTGGACGGTTGGGACGCCGAAGCCATCAAGGCCGACATCATCGCCGGTCAACAGGACCGCATGCTCATCAACCGCTCCATGGGCGGCCAGCCCTATACCCCGGCCTGGGCCGGAGGAGACTGAGCCCCGTCCTTCGCCTTCCCTCCCAATTCCCCGAAAGGCGCTGATGCCACCACCAAACATCCTCATCATCATGAGCGACCAGCACTCCGCCGCCTGGAGCGGCGCCTACGGCCATCCCTTCCTCCACACCCCGGCCATCGACCGTCTCGCCGCCGAAGGCGCCACCTTCAACAACGCCTACTGCAACTCTCCGATCTGCGCCCCGTCGCGCGCCTCCTTCATGACCGGCAGGCTCGTCAGCGAGATCGCCGCCTGGGACAACGGCACGCCCCTCGGCAGCGATCAGCCCACCTGGGCGCACACCCTCAACGCTGCCGGTTACGAGACCGCTCTCTGCGGCAAGATGCATTTCATCGGCCCCGATCAGATGCACGGATTCCAGCGCCGACTCCTCAGCGATGTCCACGGCAGCCACAACCCCCGCCTCATCGCCAATTGGGATTCCCTCGATATTTCACGCGCCGCCATGGACCGTTCCGCTTTCGATGAATCCGGACCCGGCGACTCCACCTATCAGCAGTACGACGACGCAGTCGCCAACCGCACCGCCGCCTACCTCGCCGAAGCCGCTCGGCACGAACGACCCTGGGTGCTCTGCGCTTCTTTCATCACGCCGTACAATCCCTTGATCGTCCGTCAGCAGTACTGGGACCAGTACTTCCCCGACCACGCCGACCAGCCCACCATCGCTCCGCACAAGGACACCCTACATCCCCATAACCGCGGCGGCATGGGACCCGAACACAAAATCCGCAATTTCGATCTCGTCTGGGACGGTCGCTACAAGCTAGTCGTATCCAAACGAGACGACGGCGACATGCTTTTTGACCTTGACCGCGACCCACTGGAAAACGAAAACATCGCCGCTGATCAGCCCGAAATCGTTACCCGCCTCCGCGCCGTCCTCGAAACCGAACTCGCCCGGTCTCCTTAAATCAGGGCGCAGCACCCCTCTCCCACCATCATCTCACGCCCCCTGGCCACGCCTCCGGCCCCCAACTTCCCGCCCTTCCTCCGCGCCTCCATCTCCGCCCGCCACTCGTCGTGCGGCGGCACCTCCCTACCCACCAGATACAGGAAGTAGTAGCAGCTGAAATCGCCCATGAAGCTGAAATCTCGCTTCAGCGCCGCCGTCTCCACCTCAAAGTCCCCCGCCGCGTCCAGGTTCTTGTCAAAACCATCAAACTCCGCCGCCAGTTCCAGCAGCTTTCCCGCGTTCGCCACCACCGTCACGATCTTGCGCCGGTTTCGGATCAGGCGCTCGTCCGCCATCAAATATTCTATACCCGCCTCGTCCGTCCCGCTCACCCGCTCCGGCTCGAACCCGCCAAAAGCCTCCACGATTCCCGGCCACCGCTTCTCCACCACCTCCCAGCGCATCCCCGCTTAAAAGATCTCCCGTGCCATCACCTCCAGGTACACCGCCAGTACGTTCGGCGTGATCCTGTCCGGCGGTAGCATGTCTCGCTGTTCCGGGCTCATCCGCTCACTCCATCAGCTTCCTGGAAACGCATCCAGTCCGTCCCTTCTCGACCCCGCCGCGCCCGCCACCTTGGGGTCAAATCCTGGATCGTCCGGACGACGCGCCACCCAGCGAAAATAGCCGGTCCGCGCCGCGATATACCCCAGCGCTCCAAACGGCACCGCGAACACCGCCCCCCAGAGCCCCACCGCTATCGTCCCTATCAGAATCGAAACGATGATGACCAGCGGATTCACTTTCGCCGCGATACCCGCCACCATCGGTTTGATCAAGTTATCTATCGTCAGCTCCACCAGCGTTAGCGCCAGCCCGATCCACAGCGCCGTCGTCCACGAGTCAAGCGACGCCGCCAGCATCGGCAGCAGGATTCCTACAATCGCCCCCACCCACGGCACCACCAGCAGAAGCCCCCCCACGATCGAGATCAGCACCACGTACTCCACCCCCCCGATCGACATCGCTATCGCCGTCGCCACCCCGAAGATCACCACCTCCGTCAGCACCCCCCGCAGGTACGCCGCGAACGCGTGCTCCACCGCTCCCAGCGCCTCGTGCAGGCGGATTCCCCAGCGGTCTGGCAGCGATCTTTCCAGCTTTATCACCGACTGGTCCCAGTTCAGCACCAGGTAGAACGACACCACCAGCGTAAGCAGAATTCCCACTATCGCCGACGCTACCCCCGTCACCGCCGCCAGCACCTCCGCCGCCGCCGTACCCGCGAAATCCGCGAAATTGCTCGTCGATCCCAGCAGCGCCTCCTCCAGCGAACCCTCCGGCAGGCCCATACTCGTCAGCCAGCTCTCCAAGTCCGCCACCAGCGGCAGCACGTCACTCCGGTATCCCGCCACCGACCGCGTCAACTCCGTCAGGTCCGCGATCATCGCCGGCGCCAGGAACACCCCGAACAGCACCATCATCCCGATCATCGCCAGGTACGCCGTGCTAGTCGCCAGCAGTCGCGGCAGGCCCCGCCGTCGCAGCAGCCGCACCAGCGGCAACAACACAAAACTCAGCAGCCACGCCAGCAAGAACACCACTATCGCAAAGCCAAATCGAGTGCCGACCGACCACAGGAACTGACCCAGGTAAACGCCCAGCGCCAGTATCCCCATCAAGAGCAGCGTTCGTTTCAGATTATTGGAATCCAACCGTCCGGCCTGCTCTCGCATTCCTCCCGGCACAAGTTCCGCCGCGGCGCCTTGCTCCAACACCGCCCCTTCGTGCCGGGGTCAACCAGTATACGAGTCGCGGCCCCTTCCCTTACCTCAACAGAGTCCTCACCCTCAACCCACAACCCTCCGGCCTACCCCTTCTACGCCGCCTTTCCATACAGCGACACCAACCCCGCCACTCCAGCCACCGCCCCCGCCGCCACGAACGCCACCCGATATCCCGACAGCAGCGTCTCCACCGGGCTGTCCCCCACCGCCATCCCCGTAATCGACACCACCACCATCCCGAACACCCCGCCCCACAGGGCCTGTCCACATGCCCGCCCGAACGTCCGCGACGACGCCACGATAAAGATCACGAATCCCGCCTGGTACACCCGCAGCCGGCCCAGCAGATCCGCGATCCGCCCCATCGACAGGTGCAGGCTCGACACCGCGATGAAATACGCCATCACCACCCATTGTACCGTTCCCAGGTCCACCTCGAACGCCGTCGCCAGCGACGGCAGCGACACGAAGACGATGCTCGCTGTCAGCGTCGACATCGAGACTCCCAACCCCGTAACGATCGTAGCCACCAGCAGCCGCCGGCCCGACAGGTCCACCCCCGCCGGTCGATCGCTGGCTGTCGTCATCTACTGCTCAATCCACCTGAAAAACTAACACCGGCCGCATTGCGCTCCGGGGCAACCCGCAAGGTATAGCCCATGCCACCCCGGCCGCACAACCACCCCCTCTCTAAACCAGAAGCCTTCAGCGTTAAACTGCTCCCACCCATCGAAAGCAGGCCATCCGTGTCCGAGACCATCGCCATCCTCGGTTCCGGCGGCTGGGGCACCACCCTCGCCGTCCTCCTCGACGAGGCCGGCCACCACTGCCGCCTCTGGGTGCGCCGCCCCGACGAAGCCCTCGACATCGAACGCCTCCGTCAGAATTCTCGTTTCCTACCCGGAATTCCCCTGCCCAACTCCCTCCGCGTAACCTCCGATCCCGCCGGGGCCCTTGACGGCGCCACCCTCGCCTTCATCATCGTCCCCATGCGTTCCCTCGCCGAAAACCTCCGCACCCTCGAACCCCACCTCCCCCACGACGCCGTCATCGTCAGCGGCGTCAAGGGCATCGCCGCCGACACCGGCCAGCGCGTTTCCGAGATCGCCGCCGCCGAACTCGGACCCGACATTCTCGACCGCTGGGTCGCCCTTTCCGGTCCCAACATAGGCCGCGAGGTCGCCGCCCGCGAAGCCACCACCACCGTCATCGCCGGACCCGACCGCGCCATCACCAAGCGCGTGCAACAGATCTTCACCCTGCCCTGGTTCCGCGCCTACACCAGCGACGACCTCATCGGCGTCGAGCTCGCCGGCGCCATCAAGAACATCGTCGCCATCGGCGCCGGCATGGTCGACGGCCTCCATCTCGGCCAGAATGCCCACGCCGCCCTCCTCACCCGCGGTCTCGCCGAGATGACCCGCCTCGGCATGGCCGCCGGCGCCAATCCCCTAACCTTCGGCGGCCTTGCCGGCATCGGCGACCTCGTAGCCACCTGCGGCAGCGCCCAGTCGCGCAACCATTACGTCGGCGTACAGCTCGCCCAGGGCCACTCCCTCTCCGAGATCACCGGGCATATGGAAAACGTCGCCGAAGGCATCGAGACCACCCGCGGCGCCCGCGTCCTCGCCCGCTCCCTCCACGTCGAGCTGCCTATCGCCGAGACCATGCACGAAGTGCTATTCGCCGGCATGCCCGTATCCACCGGCATCCAGC
Organism: Chloroflexota bacterium; assembly: GCA_963577415.1. Taxonomy (GTDB): domain Bacteria; phylum Chloroflexota; class UBA11872; order UBA11872; family VXNJ01; genus JASLPR01. The sequence goes on along the minus strand of CAUYYU010000065.1, from coordinate 753 downwards.
GTCTCATGTCCCGCCAACAGGGCCCCGAACTCCGTGGAATCGACGCCAATTCCTGAGCCGCCGCCGCGCGCCCGCTGGCAGACCGGCCCTCCCCTCCTCTCGTTGTAGAATCACGCCCACCCGCTTCTCACCGGCTTCGCGCCCTTCCCGTAGGACAGATAAACACCATGGCAAATAGCAACGGCAAAACCATCCGCCTCACCGCCGGCCAGGCCATCGTCAAGTACCTCGCCGTCCAATACAGCGAACGCGATGGGCAGCATCAGCGCCTCATCCCCAAAATGTTCGGCATCTTCGGCCACGGCAACGTCGCCGGTATGGGCCAGGGCCTCGAGGAATACGGCGATCAGATTCCCTACATGCAAACTCGCAACGAGCAGTCCATGGTCCACATCGCCACCGGTTACGCCAAATCGACGCGCCGCAAATCCACCTTCGCCTGCACCGCCTCCATCGGTCCCGGCACCACCAACCTCGTCACCGGCGCCGCCACCGCCACCGCCAACCATCTGCCCGTCTTGCTCTTCCCCTCCGACCACTACGCCACCCGCTTCCAGGGCCCCGTATTGCAACAGATCGAACATCCCGTCAGCTTCGACATCGGCGCCGTCGACACCCTCCGCCCGGTCAGCCGCTTCTTCGATCGCATCACCCGCCCCGAACAGATACTCACCGCCCTGCCCATCGCCATGCGCGTACTCACCAGCCCCTCCGAGACCGGCGCCGTCACCATCGCCCTGCCTCAGGACGTCC
>CAUYYU010000064.1:0-9141 GCA_963577415.1 Chloroflexota bacterium | reverse complement strand
TTAACAAGCCGGTGATTTAGGCAGGCTTCGGGCTCGGCGTGTGGGGCGAAATGTAGTCGTTACCGCCTGACTCCTTGGAGGAATTCGGTGGCGCCGTTGGATAGCCAGGGGAGCCAGTTGGTGCCGAGGAATTGGACACCCATGTCGAGGAATTCCCTGCATCGAGCGGTGTCGCCAACGCCGCCGGCGACCTTCCCGGCGGCCACGATTCGCTTCATGGTTTCGGCGATGAGATTTTGCACCCTGGCATCATGGTAGTCGAGGATGCCCATGCTCTGGCCGAGGTCGCCGGGAGCGACGAAGAACACGTCTATTTCGTCCACGGCCAGGAGCTCGTCGAGGTTATCCACGGCGACGACATCTTCGATCATGATGACGATCATGGACTGGTCGTTGGCCTTCTCGACGAAGCCGCCGACGCCGAAGGACTGCCGGCTGGAGAAGTAGCCGCGGTGACCGAGCGGATGGAACTTAGCTGCCTGGACGACTTCGCGGGCTTCGTCGGCGGTGTTGACGTGGGGGACGACGATGCCCATGGCGCCGACGTCGAGAGTCCGGTAGATGATTCCGGTTTCGATTCGATTCACGCGCACCAGAGGGGTCATTCCCCAGAGATCGCAGGCGCGGGTCAGGTTGGGGATGTCGCCGTAATCGACGTCGCCGTGCTCGGCCTCGAGCCAGACGCAATCGAAGCCGAGCGGACCGACGAGATCCACCATGTCGGCGGACATGGGTGAACCCTGGATGCAGGTGACCACGCCGCCGGCGGCGAGTTTATCTTTTGTCCTGTTCGGTCGAATCTCGGCCATGGATCGCTCCTTCGATTGCGGCGATCCCCATCGCTTTCTATTGTCACAGGCCCGGACCGCGGGAACGCGCGACCATAGTATCCGGTTCCCCGGCGGCGCGTCTTGTGTCGGCGCGATTGGGCCTACGGGGGGGGCTGGCCCCCACGGTCCGCCGGAGGTTCGGGCCCGTCGCCGCGCTCCACCAGCACTGCGCGGCCGAGGGCGGGATTGATGCGGGCGGCGTCGAAAAACGCCCGGTAATCCGCGTCGCGGTGGGAGGTGGAATCGGATGGAATGATTCATGCCTCCGATTGGGGTATGAGCGCAGGTGGGCATTTTATCGGTCCGGGGCGGTTCGGGATGATGCGGCGGGCGGGTTTTGCTAAGGTTGGAATCCACCGGCAACCAGAGTAGCGAGGGAATTGTGAACGTCGTGATGATCATGAACGACACTCTGCGCTACGACCACGTCGGCGCCAACGGCAACGACTGGATCCAAACCCCCAACCTGGACCGTTTCGCCGCCGAGTCGGCCGTTTTCGATCGCCACTACCTGGCCTCTTTCCCCACCATCCCCAACCGCCACGAGATCATGAAGGGCCGCGTCGGCGCGCCGTTTCAGAAGTGGGGCCCGCTGGAGTGGGATGTGCTGACCCTGCCCGAAGTCCTGCGCGATAACGGCTACGTAACCATGCTCATCAACGACACCCCGCACCTCATCAACTACGGCTACGGCTTCGACCGGCCGTTCCACGCCTGGCAGATGATTCGTGGCAACGAGGTCGACCGCGTCCGCACTGACTACTTCGAAAACGCCGAGTTCCTGGTCGACGACAAGGTCCAGGACTCGGAGCGCATGTCCCTCTACCACCGCCAGACCAAGGACCGCCTGACCGAGGCCGATTGGTTCGCCCCCCAGGTCATGCAGGCGGCCTCCGACTGGCTGGAGCGCAACGCCGGCCACGACGATTTCTTCCTCTGGATCGACTCCTTCGACCCCCACGAGCCCTGGGACCCGCCGCAGCACTACACCGATCTCTACGATCCCGGCTACGACGGCGTGGTCCCGGTCTGGCCGCGCTTCGGCGATCCCGCCGACCTCTACACCGAGGCCGAGATGAAACACATCCGCGCCCTCTTCGCCGGGGAAATCACGATGGCGGACCGCTGGATCGGCTGCGTCCTGGACACCATCGACCGCCTGGGCCTGCGGGAAAGCACGCTGGTCATCATCGTCTCCGACCACGGCTTCGGCCTCGGCGAGCACGACTACCTGGGCAAGAAGCCCATGTACCCCGAGACCAACCACACCATGCTGATGGTGCGCCACCCGGAGGGCATCGGCGCCGGCAAGCGCATCCCGGCCCTCGCCCAGCACCCCGACCTCACCCCGTCGCTGCTGGACATGCTGGGCATCGAGCCGCCCGAGGCAATGGAAATCCAGGGCAAGTCGTGGTTCCCGGTGCTCAAGGGCGAGAAGCGCACCCACCGTTCCTCCGCCATATCCGGCACCTACCCGACCTACGTGCCGCCCGGCTCCGAGTTCAGTCGTTTCATCGGCCCCAAAGGTGGCTGGACTGGCATCACCGCCACGGGCAAAGACTGGTGGCTCATCGACAACCCCGACCCGGACCTGCGCTCGCTCTACGACCTGAACGCCGACCCGGGATGCCTCAACAACGTCCTCGCCGACCATCCCGAGGTTTACGAAAAGCTCCACGGCGAGATCCTCAGTCACATCCGCCGGACCAAATCGCCGTCCTGGGTTCGCAAGCTCTGGATCGACGGTGACGAAAGCGTGCGCCCGCCCACGCCGACGGCCTGGTTCAACCCGGTCGCCTTCGTCCGCGGCCGGCCCCACGCCAACCCGCTGGACGGCAACATCACCCCGCCGAAATAGCCCGCCCCGCCCACCGGGGCTACGCCGGGACGATCAGGCTCCGAACGGCGCCGGCGGCCGCGTGTCTGCCCAGGGCGCGGCGGACTCGAACGCCGCCGAGGCTCGCAGTACGGTGTACTCGTCGAACCGGCGGCCGACAATCTGCAGGCCGACCGGCAGGCCGTCGGCGGTGAATCCGCAGGGCACGCTGGCCGCCGGCTGGCCGGTCATATTGATCGCCGGGCAGAACGGATTCCAGCCCAGGTTCTGGCTGCGGAGACCCGGGTCCTCGATCGGCCGCGCCGGGACCGGCATCGTCGGCGTCAGCAGCAGGTCGTAGCGCTGCATCAACTCGCCGAACCGCTCGCACAACTTGCGACGCAGCCCGCTGGCCCGTACGAAGTCCGCCGCGCTCGCCTCCCAGACCTCATCGACCAAGTCGATGTAACCCGGATCGATCCGGTCGCGGACCTCCTCCAGGTCGTCTTGCCGGATGGCGGCGTAGATTGAACTGCTCACCAGCAGGTAGTCGTCGGCGGGCGAGTCGATCGCGAAGTCGGTCTCCTCGACCACGCAACCCAGGTCGGCGAAAACGCGGGTGGCGCGCTCGACGATCGCCGCGATCTCTGGCTCTACGTCCGCGTGACCCAGCGCCGGGCTGTAGGCGATCCGCAGCTTTTCCACGCCTTCGGCCGAGGCCGCTTCCAGGAACGGTCCCGGCGGCGCCGGCAGCGAGTTGATGTCGCGGTCGTCGGGCCCGGCCATCACATCCAGCATCAGCGCCGCGTCGGCCACCGTGCGGGTGATCGGCCCGGACACCGACAGCATCTCCATGCCCTGGTCCATCGGGTACAGCGGCACGCGGCCCAGGCTCGGCTTGAGGCCGTAGACACCGGTGAAAGACGCCGGGATGCGGATCGAGCCGCCGCCGTCGGAGCCCTCGGCCAGCGGACCGAGCCCGGACGCCACCGCGGCGACGGCCCCGCCGCTGGAGCCGCCGGGAGTGCGCTCGAGATTCCACGGGTTGGCCGTCGCCCCGAAGATGCTGTTGCGGGTCACCGCTAGGTGACCGAACTCCGGGGTGTTGGTCTTGCCCATGATTACTGCCCCGGCGGCCCGCAGACGCTCCACCAGCGGCGCGTCGTAGTCCGGCACCCAGTTCTCGAAGAGGGGCGAACCGTGGGTCGTGCGGATGCCTTTCGTGGCGACCAGGTCCTTGATGGACACGGGCACCCCGTGCAACGGTCCGGTCTCCGCGCCCCCGGCAATCGCCGTGTCGGCGGCCCGCGCCTCGTCCAGCGCCCGGTCCGCGACCACCGTGCAGTAGGCGTTGATCAGCGGATTCAGCCGCTCGATGCGATCCAGGACCGCCTGCACGACTTCCAGCGAGGACACCTCGCCGTCGCGGATCATCGCCGCCAGTTCGACGGCCGGCGTGAAACAGATATCCCGGGTTGTCATGGCGTACCTCCCGCTGCGCGTGATCCCTGCCGACCGGATCATATCCCTGCGGCGCTCGTCATCCCGCCAACCGGCCATCCGTCGGGAAATCCAACCCGCGCCTGCGCTAAAGTCTCTCCCCACCGGCAATCCAGGAAACGAGGCCCTCCATGAACGTCGTCATGATCATGAACGACACCCTGCGCTACGACCACGTTGGCGCCAACGGCAACGACTGGATTCAGACCCCCAACCTGGACCGCTTCGCCGCCGAGTCGGCTGTCTTCGATCGGCATTACCTGGCCTCCTTTCCCACCGTTCCCAACCGCCACGAGTTGATGAAGGGCCGGGTCGGCGCGCCGTTCCAGAAATGGGGCCCGCTCGAGTGGGATGCCCTCACCCTCCCCGAAGTCCTGCGCGACAACGGCTACGTCACCATGCTCATCAACGACACCCCCCACCTGATGAACTACGGCTACGGCTTCGACCGCCCCTTCCACGCCTGGCAGATGATCCGCGGCCACGAAGTCGACCGCGTCCGCACTGACTACTTCGATGAGATCCAGTACCCGGTGGACGAGAAGGTCACCGACTCGGCCCGGATGTCCCTCTACCACCGCCAGACCAAAGACCGGCAGACCGAGGCCGATTGGTTTTCGCCGCAGGTCATGCAGGCGGCCTGCGATTGGCTGGAACGCAACGCCGGTCACGAAAAATTCTTCCTCTGGGTCGACTCTTTCGACCCCCATGAGCCCTGGGATCCGCCCCAGCACTACGTTGACCTCTACGATCCCGGCTACGAAGGCGCGGTTCCGGTCTGGCCGGTCTTCGGCGACACCGAAGGTCGCTATAGCGACGCCGAAATGAAGCATATCCGCGCCCTCTTCGCCGGTGAGGTGACCATGGTCGATCGCTGGATCGGACGGGTGCTCGATACCATCGACCGCCTGAATCTGCGTGAGGACACCCTGGTGGTCATCATGTCCGACCACGGTTTCGGCCTCGGCGAGCGCGGCTTCCTCGGCAAGCGCCCCCAGTTCCCCGAGACCCTCCACACCCTCATGATGGTCCGCCATCCGGAGGGCATCGGCTCCGGCAAACGGATCCCGACCATTGCCCAGCATCCCGATTTCGTGCCCTCGTTGCTGGATATGCTCGACATCGCGGAACCCGCCGAAATGGAAATCCAGGGCAAGTCCTGGTTCCCAATTCTCAAGGGGGAAAAGCGCGTCCACCGCAAAGTCGCGATCGCCGGAGTGTTTCCGAACTACATCCCGCCCAACGCGACCTTTAATCTGCGCCGCATGGTCGGCCCCAAAGGCGGCTGGTCGGGCATCACCGCCGTGACCCAGGACTGGTGGCTGGTCGATAACGTCGACCCCGAGCTTCGCTTGCTATTCGATCTCAACGCCGATCCCGCCGCCGAAATCGACGTCTTGGCCGACCATCCCGATATCTATGAAGAACTTCACGCCCACGTCCTGCGCCACATCCGCAGCACCAAGTCGCCGGCTTGGGTGCGCAAGCTCTGGTTTGAAGGCCCCGAGGGAGTCGAGGCCCCGACCGATACGTACTACTTCAACCCCATCGCCTTCAAGCGCGGCCGTCCCCACGGCAATCCACTGGACGGCAACGTCACGCCTCCGAAATAGGCCCGTCCGTCCCGCCGGCGGGACTACCCGGCGGGTTCGACCGGCGGTTTGGCGGCTTCCAGCGCCGCGAAGACCATCTCGTGGGTCGGCCACTCCAACTGGTTCTTGCCGATGAAGACGAATCGCACGATCCCGGCGCCATCGATCAGCACCGTCGACGGCCGCGCCATGTTCCATGACTCGACATTGATCCGCACGTACACCCCGTAATCCCGGATGACCGCGCGGTCCTCATCGACCACCACCGGGAAGGGGAATTGCTCCCGCTCGGCTAACTTCCGAACCGCGCCGAAGCCCTGGCCGTAGATCGCCACGATCTGGATGCCGCGGCGCTCGTATTCCTCGAATCTGTCGCGCAACCGCGCGAGATGCTTCTCGCAGTTCGGTCACCAGGTATGGCGTAGGAAGACCAGCGCCACCGCCCGCTCGCCGCGGTACTCGCTCAGCCCGAATGTCCCGCCGCCGGTCTCTGGCAGCGTGAAATCCGGCGCCGGCGCGTCGACGGCCAGGGTGGTTGTCCGGGTCTTTTCAGGCAAGTGAGCGGACTCGTTTCAGCGGACTGGCGACCGCCAATCCTATCCCTCAAACCGGCACCGCCGCCTACCAAAAACTCGCGATTTGCGCGGCTCCCCGCGCTAGCATGGACGGCGGACCCGTTTCCCGTGCCGGTAGCCAACCCCATGTTCCCGTTCATACTTCTTATTGGAACGAAATCGGTGGTCGCCGATGAAAGCGATCTGGGTGAGCACTTGTGCCCGGTGTGTGGGGTGCGGCGGTCGTTTCGCGTGTAACACGCGTACCAGGTGCCGACGCTGTTTTTCATCCCGATTCCGGTGGTGAGCTTCCTCCACCGCTACTTTGAGACGTGCGACGTCTGCGGTCACAGCCAGCCGATGGAAGTGGGCGAAGTGGACGAGCTGGCGCGGATCGGTGGGGTGACGGAGTAGGGGGCGAGCCCGGGAGGGAGGGTGGCCTTAAGACGGCCGGCGGGCGGGTCCCGGAAGCAGGCGGTTGCCGCCGGTTGCCAGAGCTAGAAGGGCCGGCGGGCGATGGAGCAGACCTGGCCGGTGGGGCCGGATTCGGAAAGGGAGAAGAGGTAGTGGACGAACTCGGCGACTTCGCTGGCCGGCTTGACGATCTCGCTGGGAGCCTGCGGCCCGGGCTTGTCTTTGAAGGCGGCGAGGACTTCTTCTTCGCTCTGGGCGTTCATGGACCAGTCGACGATGAGGGTGGCGACGGGTCCGGGGATTAGGGTGTTGACGCAGATTCCGCGGTCCCAGACCTCCAGCGCCAGCACGCCGGTGAACATGTGGACGCCGGCTTTGGAGGCGTTGTAGGAGGAGTGGTTGGGAACCTTGCTCTCGCCGGCGCCGGAGCCGGTGTTGAGGATGATGCCGCCGCGGGGCATGTCGTTGATGAAGGCGCGGGCGACGTGATAAACGCCGGTGAGGTTGATGTCGATGACGCGTCGCCAGGTGGCGGGATCGCTTTCGGCGACGGGGACGCTCTCCAGGCTCACGCCGGCGTTGTTGAATAGCAGGTCCACCGGGCCCAGTTCCTTCTTGACCTCGGCGGCGAATGCCTCGACCTTGTCCCACTTGGCGACATCGGTGGGCACGGCGACGACCTTGCGGCCCATTTCCCGGACCTCGGACGCCAGGGCTTCCAGCTCATCGGCCGAGCGTGAGCACATGCCGATGTCGGCTCCGGAGCGGGCCAAATCCCGCACGACGGCCCGGCCGATTCCACGACCGGCGCCGGTGACGACTGCTACTTTTCCGCTGAAATCTTTGTTGGTCATGCGTCGCTTCACTAGGCCTCTCTGCTGAATATTTGCAAGTCTTTGGCTTCGAATGGGTGTTTGGCCAGCTCGTCGTGGACCAGCTCTACCCCCAGGCCGGGTCGGTCGGGGACTTCGATGTAGCCGTCCACCACCCGCGATGAGCCGATTACGACTGTATCCCGCCAGTCCACATCCCAGGGGGTGAACATTTCCTGGATCATGAAATTCGGGGTCACGGCGTCGATGGCCAGACAGGCGGCGGTGGCGACGGGGCCGTTGGGGTTGTGGGGGGCGATGGCGACGGAATAGGTCTCGGCGACGGCGGCGATCTTCCTGATTTCCTCGAGGCCGCCGCAATGGCAGACGTCGCACTGCAGAACGGTGGCGGCGTGCAGTTCGAGCAGCTCGCGAGCGTCCTGCCGAGAGTACACGCGCTCGCCGGTGGCCACGGGGATGGAGACGGCGTCGGCGAGTTGCCTGAGGGCGGCGTGGTTGCCGGGGATGACGGGCTCTTCGTACCAGAAGCAGTCGAAGGGCTCGACGGCGCGGGCGGCCTGGATGGCCGCGTGGATGTCAAAGCGCCCGTGGGCCTCGATGAGCAGGTCGGCCCCGGGGCCGGCGCCGCGCCGGACTTCGCGTACGATGGCCTGGGCGTGGTCCAATTCCTCGCGTGAAATTCGCGGGCCGGCCCTGCCGAAGGGATCGAATTTCATGGCGGTGTACCCCAATTCTGCCACCTCGCCGGCGCGGTCGCCCCAATCCTCGGGGCCCTCGACGCCGAAGTACCAGCCGTTGGCGTAGGCGCGGACGCGGTCCCTGATCCGGCCGCCCCAGAGACGCCAGAGCGGCACGCCAAGCTTCTTGCCGCTGATGTCCCACATGGCCATCTCGAGGGCGGCCAGCGCGGAACCGGACACGTAGCCGCCGACCCAGAAGGGATCGCGGGTAAGAAGTTGGGTGTGCAGGGAGATGTCTTGCGGGTCCTTGCCGAGCAGGTAACGGCCCATCTCCTCGATCCGCGCTTTGACGGTAAGGACCTGGCCCTCGGTGGTGCCCTCGCCGACCCCGGTGACGCCTTCGTCGGTGTGAATTTCGACGAACAGCCAGTTGCGGTAGTCGGCTTCGCAGAGGTGGACCTGGATGTCGGTGATCTTCATTGCGATCCTCTCGTTTCAGGGTGTCCGGCCACCGGGCTTACATCAATCCGTGGGCGCGATTCAGCTCCAGGTGGTTGTCGGGGTTGAGCTCGCGGCCGGCGAGGCCGGGGTAGTCGGGCTCGTAGCGATAGGCGCGGTAAAGCCAGGACATGTTGACGCCGGGACCGCGCGGGTTGACGAAGGGATTGATCCACTCCCAGGCGGGTTCTCCGCGACGGGTGACTTCGAGCAACCGGCCGGTCATGCCTTCGCAGATGAGGACGTTGTCCCGGGGCAGACGGTGGGCGCCGGAAATCAGGGGGCTGTACAGGGCTTCGGGGGGGTCCATCTCGAACTTCCACACGATCTCGCTGGTATCCGGGTTGATCTCGAGCACGCGGGACGAGGGGAGACGTTGGGAGTGCATGCCGTTATCGAAAATCTGGATGTTGCCGTTTTGCAA
>CAUYYU010000063.1:0-9146 GCA_963577415.1 Chloroflexota bacterium | reverse complement strand
CACGGCCACGAGCGAGAGGACGATGGTCCAAGCCATTTCCGGCCGCACAGAAGCAGTATGTATAAAACGTTCGACTCCGGTCTGCCGCCGGAAAAACTGGTAGGCGAGATCCTGGTCCGACCAGCCGGGTCTGCGTTCGAGAAACAGACGATCGCCGGCGCGCTGGGGATCGTCGCGGGTGCCGCCCACGAATATTGGCCACGGATTGTCGGGCGGGATTTCGAGTTCCAGGTAAAAACGTCGGTTGCCGTCGATCGGAGTGTCCAGATCAAAGCGGACAACCGCCAGCCCGGCCGGGACCGACACCGGCTCGGCCGCGGATCGCGCGACGAGCGACGTGCGCTCGACATCTTCGTAAACGGCCATACCCACCGGGGTGGAGGCGCCGAACGGTCCGCCGACGCGAATCAAAACGTCGATCGCGGAGACTGCTTCTGGGGTGCCAAACGATTGCCCGGGCACGACGAACTCCGAGACGGGACCAATGGCGATCAGGGCCGACCGGGCCGGCATGCTTGAGACTGGCCAGTCCAAAGGGAGCAAAAGGGCCGTGGCCCAGCTCAACACGCTGAGAAACCAGACCCCGACCAGGGCAAGCGCGTGGAACCTAGCGGGACTGGTATTCATAAATCTGTCGATTGCCGGCGGAGGATTCGAACAACAACTTCGCCCGCCCTTCGACGACGGCGTTCTCCAGCATTCGTTCCTGGTCGTCGGTGAGGAGATAGGGCGCGACATAGATAGTGTCGATCCGTAATTGCACCATGGCGGCTTCATCCAGCGAGTTGTAGGCCGGAAGGTAATAAGGCTGATACAGGTGGGCGGCGCCCCAGCGATCCAGACCCATCGGTATGGCGGTCGCGCCAAAGGAGATGACAAAACGGTGCATCCCTTCCCAGCCGTCCGAGTTCACTTCCTCCTTGTTGGTGGGACCGGGGAGGATCAGGGCTCGACGTCCATAATCGAGGGAGCGCAGGTAGTCGGTAGCTTCGAGGTCTTCATTGAGATGGGGATAGGGCTGCTCAGAAAACTTGGCCGGCCAGAGAGGCACTGCAAGCATCCAGGTGGCGCCGGCGAAGACAATGAGCCCGCCAGCCAAGACTCCTGCGCCCACCCGGGCGAGTCCGGCCTTACGCTTTCCCAGCAGTTCGGCCGCGGCGACGCCGGCGGCCAGCCCACCCAACGAAATTCCAAGCACCGTAAATCTGGCGATATTTATCTCATAGAGCCGGTCCGACACAAGACCGGGAATTAGCAACGCTACGGCCGGCGCCACGGCGAACGCCAATATCGAGGCGGAATATCGTCTCCGGGAGAGGATGACTAGGGACGCCAGGGCCACGTAAATCCAACCAATTTCTTTGATCGCGATGGATTCGAATAGCCAGATCCGAAAGGTTTCGGGAGGGACGGCGAAGAAATTCGACTCGGAGCCGGCGAAAAAGAGATATTCAGTGGGCAGGCGGAGAAAGTACTCGGGTGTGAACGCGAACCCCGCGCGCTGGCCGATCTCACTACCGAACGCGAGGGCGGCGTAGGTTCCCTCGGGGACGACTACGAGGACGGAGGCAATAAGACCTAAAACGGCGAACGACAAGGCCTCTGACCAAAGGCGCCAAACGGCAAGACCGGCAGCCACGGCAAACAACGTGGCGACGGCGACCGGCAGTATCTGCTCCGCGGCGGCGGCGGCGGCGGCAAGCGCCATTGCCGCGACCAGGATGCCGGTACGGCGTCGCGTGGTCGGGTCGACCAGCGTTGAGGCCAGAAATACGGCGCCGGACCCGGCACCCAGCCCAACCATCAGCGTGAAGTCGTTGCCCGGCGCGAGCGCCAGGCCGTGGCCCAGAACGTACCCCTGGGCGAGTTCCCTTTTGACGGTGGCGAGGCCGTACGCTTTGGAAGTGCTCAGGGAGCCGAACGGGGTTTTCCAAACGCCGAGGAAGTTGGCAGGGGTGGCGGTGAGAAACAGCGAAGCGCCCAAAAAGCCGGCCAGGTACGACCGTAGCCGGGCGACCGCGGCGAACAGTCCGCCGGCGATCGCCAGGACCGACGCCAATACGGTAACGACGGACGCGGAATAGAGGCCGGCTCCGGAGATGCGCATGATCGCCGCCGTCCAAACCTGGGCGGCGTGCCGATAGAGCCGCTGGTGATCGGGCGAATAAGGATCCATAACCGGCCACGGGCTCTCGGCGGCGTGGGCCGCCATGGCCATGCGGACGACCAGATTTTCGTGAGTGGACCCGTTCCAAACGCTGGCGGCCAGGTCCACCACCGCCCCCACTGAAATCAGCGTCAGCAGCGAGAGGGCGAGCACGGTCCAGCCGAAGGAGATGCCCCAAACGTATGGTCTTCTGCGCAGGCTCAAGATCGCGAAAGCGGCGGGCGGTAAGGCGAGCAGGAATACCACCGGGACAGCGATACCTATTGGCAACAAACGCAGGAGGGCCATGAGGACGAAGATCGACAAGGCGTGTCCCACCGCCACCCCCCCGCCGAGAACGATCGGCAGCCGGCGCTCTTGCGGCAGCAGCCAGGCGACGATACCGACTCCCGCGAACAGAGCCATGAGTTCCACCAGCGAGACGCGGATGAAGTCAGCGAATTCTGACAATGGACCTCACCATCACGGGCGTTTGCTCAAGTGGTCCATTCGAATCCCCCGGAGAGCGACCGTCTAGTCGACTTCGAAGATTACCTCGACTTCGACCGGTATACCGGATGGCAGACTCGACATCCCGACGGCGGATCGGGCGTGCCGGCCGCCCTCTCCGAAAACTTCGACAAAAAAGTCGGACGCACCGTTTATCACCTGCGGCTGATCTTCGAAATCAGGAGTGCAATTGACCATGCCCAGGACCTTAACCACCCGCTTGATTCGATCCAGGTCGCCAAGCACGGCTTTCGCCTGCGCCAGTAGCCCGATAGCGCACAAACGGGCCGCGGCGTAGCCTTCTTCGGTGGAATACTCGCGGCCGACTTTGCCTTTCCAGGTGTTTTTCGGGTCGCCATCGGGCCCGCACCCGGAGCAATGTAGAAGATTGTCGACTTTGACTCCGGGAATCAGCGACAATCGCGTATTCGCGGTGACCTCGGGGAGCTGGACTCCCATTTCTTCAATTTTTTTCTCGATCAGCACCCGGCCTGCCCTCCGATCGTAAACAGCGCGCGGCGGCTGGTCAGCCGTAAGCGGGCCGGCTTGCCGGCACGCCGCTCTTGGTTTCTCGTTCCACCAGCTCCATGTCGGCGTCGACCATCATTTCTATCAGCTCGCGGAAGCCTACTTGCGGCTCCCAGCCAAACGCCTCCCTGGCTTTGGACGGATCACCTACCAGGTGATCGACCTCGGCCGGGCGCAACATGGTCTCATCGGTCTTTACGTGGTCCCGATAATCGAGGCCAACGTGACCGAACGCTATCCCAACCATTTCCCGCACGGAATGGGTATTTCCAGTTGCGATCACGTAGTCGTCAGGTTCGTCCTGTTGGAGCATTTGCCACATGGCTTCCACGTAATCGCCGGCGAAACCCCAATCGCGGGACGGGTCCAAGTTTCCCAGGCCGAGATTTTCTTGCAGCCCCTGCTTTATGCGCGCCACGTTGTAGCTGACCTTGCGAGTCACGAACTCGAGCCCTCGGCGGGGCGACTCGTGGTTAAACAATATTCCGGAGCAGGCAAACAGATCGTAACTCTCTCGGTAATTGACCGTAATCCAATGGCCATAGGCCTTAGCCACCCCGTAGGGACTGCGAGGGTGAAGCGGGGTCGTTTCACTTTGCGGGACCTCGCGCACCTTGCCGAAAATTTCGCTGCTGGACGCCTGGTAGAACCTGAGGTCGGGCCTGAACGTGCGGATCGCTTCCAACATCCGCGTGACCCCGAGAGCGGTGACCTCGGCAGTTAGAACGGGCTGATTCCATGAGGTGGGGACGTAGGACTGAGCGCCGAGGTTGTAGACCTCATCTGGCTGGTAGGTTTGTAACAAGTCTATGAGGGACCACTGGTCGTGGAGATCGCCGGGGACGATTTCGACATCTTCGAGTACGTGGGCGATGCGTTCCAGCGGGTCCGAGCTGGTTCGACGGACCATGCCGACGACGCGATAGTCCCTCTCGAGCAGAAATTCGGCCAGGTAAGAGCCATCCTGGCCGGTGATGCCGGTTATTACCGCTGTCGGCACTGTCTCTCCTGTTTTGACTCTGACGGTGAGGCTGATCGTCCAGCTCACTAACATTAACTCACCACAGTCGGCGCCGTTACCCGGCGCGATGAAGCCGAGGGAGGGGGTTGCCGGGGGGATCAGGATTGGTGGTAAGCAGACCAGCCTATAAACTCTCGGTGTTTGTCTGCGGTTCGGCGATATCCCGCGTCCATCGCCCACGATCAGGTTTGTTGATGAAGGTTACCGTGGTGGTCCCTGCCAAGAACGAAGCCGAAACCATCGAGGCGGTTCTGAGCGCCGTCAAAGATTACGCCGATGAATTGATCGTCGTAGACGGTCACTCGGAAGATGGCACCACGGATATTGCCAGAGGGTTTGGGGCGCACGTCGTTTTTGACGGCGGAATGGGTAAGGGCGATGCGGTGAGGACAGCGATCAGAGAGGCCACCGGGGACCTCCTGGTATTTATCGATGCCGACGGTTCGCACGTACCGAAGGACATACCGAAGCTGCTGGTGCCATTACTGAGCGATGAAGCCGATCTTGTGGTGGGATCTCGTCCTCGGGGCGGGAGCGACGAGATGACGGGCGACATGGACCGCTTCGTGCGGTGGCTTGGCCAGCAGATCATCATGCTGGGCATAAACTACCGGTTCAATGTTCGTCTGACCGACTCCCAGAACGGATTTCGGGCGATACGCCGGGACGTCGCGATCGATTTGGACCTGAGGGAGAACATCACCACCATCGAGCAGGAAATGGTGATGAAAGTGCTGAAGATGGGCTACCGGGCAAGTGAAGTGCCGAGCCACGAGTTCGAGCGCGGCGCCGGCCACTCGAAAATTTCACTTCGGCGGACATGGTGGCGTTACGTGTACTGCTGGCTCCGAGACCTATTTTTTTAGATTCGGGCAGCCAGATTAGATCGATTTTGAAACCTTGAGCGCTCGCACAGAGCAGCCTTCCGCGGAGACGGCGCGGCTGCGTGGGATGGCACGTCAATCGATCGTGTTCCTAGCGCTGGCGATGACGGCTAACGCACTCTCATACGTGTACCAACTGGCGATGGCCAGGCTGATGGAGCCAAGTGAATATCCGGTCGTGTTGGCGATCGTGTCGTTCATCGCCATCATCCTGTTTCCGGCCAACTCGTTTCAGGCGGCGGTCGCGGTGGGCACTGGCCACGTCGTGGAACGTGGCGGAGCACAGCAGACATGGCCGTTCGCGCTCCGTGCGGGGCTCACCGCCGGGTTGGTCGGACTGGTGCTGGTCGCGGCCTTCGGGATCTTCGCCGGTCCCCTGAAGAGCGTGTTTCATTTCAGCCAGAACAGCGTCCTTGTGTGGCTGGCGATCACATTCCTGCTTTCGCTCATCCTGTCCGCCTTCCGGGGCGCGTTTCAGGGGGCCCACCGATTCGGCTCGCTCGGCCTGGTGATGCTGGTCGAGGCGGCCTCGCGGGTAGTGCTAGCGATCGTATTCGTGGCGATCGGATTCGGTGTGTCCGGCGCGACCTCCGGGTTCGCCTTCGGCTATCTGGTTTCGACGCTGCTGGCGATCTGGTTGCTATTCCCGCGGGGCGGTAAACCCGGAGGCCGGCGGAACGCGGTTTCAGAAAGCCTCTGGCACACCCTCCGTATTCAGCTGCGGTCGGTACCAGCCACATTCGCGATTTTTGGCGTTCAGGCCATTGATGTTGTGATCGCCAACTCCAGACTTTCGGGTCAGGAGATGGAGTCATTTTCAGCCGCAGCCCTAGCGGGGCGGGTGATCTTTTACGCCGGTTTCGTGCTGGGGCTGCTAATCCTGCCTCGTTTTCGCGATATGTTCATGTCGCACCGCCTTCGCTGGCCGCTGATTCGCAACAGCGCCAGTGTGATGGTGATGATCGCTCTCCCGACCATCGTCGCCGGTTACGCGGTACCGGGCTTGCTACACAACGTGTTGGTGGGAGATCGATATGCGGCGGACGCGGAACTCATGCAGATGTATCTGCTGGGGACCGCGTTGTTGACGACCTCCCTCTTCCTCACGTACATCCTCATCGCCGCCGGTTGGAACTGGATATGGGTCGGGCTGGTGCCGGTTGCCGCGGCCCAGACCGGGGTTTATCTTTATTGGGCCGATTCGACCATCGATTATGCGCGGGTGCTTCTGGCGAGCGGGGTGGTAATGGCGATTTTTCTGACAATCGCCGCGGCGGCGCTGTTCCGGCAGATCCACCTTCATCATCTGCGTGTCAGCGAAGAAGACGTTGAGGCTGGAGAACTGGAAAGTCCGCCCTTAAGCGGCCTGCAGTAATACCCACTCCGCTTTCGGATCGGCCCGCGGACGGGGCCGCCCTTTACGTGGTTTCAGCAGGTGTGCTCAGGCCTCCATCGGGATATCTCTCCGCCCGCCAGACGTTCCTGGATGGCTGGAAAGAGGTCGCGTAATCGACCTTCTAGCTGAGTTCCACCTCGGCCAGACTCCTCACCCCCTCCGGAAGCGGGGCCGTGGACCCTCCAGCGGTGTACAGCTCAACCGGAAGATCGGCTACACCCATGTCGGCCTTTTCTAGCGATCCATTGGCGGAGTCCGTCTGCACCTGGCTCTTCCGGAAATCGAGCAAATGGCCCACGAGATATTTGGAGCCACGTACCACGTAGTAACGGAAATGGTCGCGACTGCGTGTCGCCCGGCGGACCGTTCTCGCCATGTAGCGTGGACTCAAGAAGCTTGTGTAAAGGCTCTGAACCAAACCCATGATTTCGCTGCGGGATATTGGCGACTTCAGCACCGGCTCTCGCATGTCATAGCGGGCCCAGTTCTCCGGGCCATCGAAGCGCAGCCAGTTGCGTTCGCGCGCCTGAGCGTAGAGCTGCGTTCCCGGATAGGGGATCACGATCGTTCCCTGCAGCGTGTTTATCCAGCCACGCTCAAAAGTCTCCCGCGTGTAATCCACGGTTCGACGGGCTTCATCAAAAGTCTCCCAGGGATAGCCCACCATGCAGGTGGCATGCGGCTCCAAACCGGCCTCGCTCGCCCAGCGGACAGAATCCCATTGCTGTTGAACCAGCGTGCCTTTGTTCAGAATGTCGAGCGTGCGCTGATTCGCGGACTCTATGCCGTAAAGGATGAACCGGAAATTGGAGTCGGCGAGCATCTCGTACTCTTCGCGAGTCAGAGCGTCGGCGCGCATATTGCAGCCGAACATCAGGACCTTGTCCAGACCGCGTTCCTTGACCCCCTTGCAGAATCGATGCAACCAGGAACCGGTCGGGAAGGTGCCAGTATCGTCGAATACTTCCTGCACCCCAAGTTCGGCCATGTTTTCGAGTTCGTCCAGATAATCATCCACCGGGCGAACGGAGAACTCCGGAAGCATGCTGGTCCAGGAACAAAAGGTGCAGCCGCCGCCACCGCGTTTTGGCCCTCCGGGCACACGGCGACGCCACCAGCAGTCGGCGGCGGTGGTGCCAGTGGCCCAGCCGTAGGTGCCCTTCTTGAGGAAATTCCCATTTCGGAAAGCGTAAAGCTCCCATTTGACGAGCTCGCGGTCGATGTGGGGACGAACTGCGACCGGCACCGGCGGCGCCGGCTCCCGGCCAGAGTTCAAGATCTGATCTCCGTCCCTCCAGAACACGCCTCCGCCCAGATCCTCACCTCTCTCCAGGTGATTGGCGAGATTGAGAGTGGCAAAATCAAATTGCCCTCCCCGGATCGTGTAGTCGATATCGCAGAAGAGAAACGCTTCTTCCGGCAGAGCGGTGACGTGATCGCCGAGCAGCGCGATTTTTGTTTCCGGAAACCGCAACTTCAGATCGCCGATGGAATCGTAAATCTCCGGGGCGCTCGGCGTTTTGGTCTCAATCACGATCAATTCCGGGCGGGCAAGCTCGATCTGTCGGCAGTATTCCTCCCATGTCCAGCCTTCAGCTATGCCGTCCATCCAGATGGCCTCGTGGCCGCTCTGCTGTAGCAGTGTCGCCGCCAGCGCCGGCAAAACCGGGAAAATGACCGTCGCGTTGTCGCCCACGAATTTGTTCATGAGCCGCACCACACCCGACCCACCGCTATCGCGGGTTGAGAACACCTGGTACTGCCGGTTCTGGGAGAGGAGCGGAATCCCCTTGTCGCTCTTAAACGGGGGAAAACTTATCGCGACTTTCAAGCGGCGTGCTCCTGGGTATTGGATTCGAGTGGGGTTGGGCCTGCTGATGGCATCGCCGCCGATGGCCTGACCAGCGGAACTCGGTTTCGGTCGAACCTCGGCCTGATTCGGTTCCACCCACCGGGCCGGGCGAGAGAGTCGCCTCGACAACAGTACGGGGACAACTCAAATCTACGAAATAGTAAATGCCCTGACCAACCCGTCGGACGCCAATCGGGGAGTTCCGGTTCCGGGCTGGTCATGCGCTCGTGCCAGCGTGCTCTCGATACCAGTCCACCGTAGCGCCGAGACCATCTTCAACCGTGATTCGCGGCTCCCAATCCAGCATCTCGCGCGCCCGACCAATATCGGGGCGGCGGCGAACGGGATCGTCCGGCGGCAGGGGAGCGAACTCAAGCATCGATCCGGTGCCGGCAATCGCTATCACCATCTCGGCGATCTTGAGAACCGTCATTTCACCCGGGTTCCCGAGGTTAATTGGGAATGCCGGTTCGATGTCTGACGTCATGGCCCGGTGGATTCCCCGGGCCATATCCGTCACGTAACACCAGCTTCTGGTTTGGGAACCGTCGCCGAAGATGACCAGCGGCTCACCTCTTAACGCCCGGCCTATGAATTCGACGACGGCACGTCCGTCATCGACTCTCATCCTCGGCCCGTAGGTATTGAAAATTCGCACGATCCGGGCATCTACCTCATACCGGGTCGCAGCCAGATAGGTCAGAGTCTCAGCGAACCGTTTGCTCTCGTCGTAAGGCGCGCGGGGCCCGATGGTGTTGACGTTGCCAAAGTAAGTCTCGCGCTGCGGATGCTCCAAGGGATTACCATAA
>CAUYYU010000062.1:0-9159 GCA_963577415.1 Chloroflexota bacterium | reverse complement strand
ATGACTCAGGAGTGGCGGCGTCGTTGGCGATGATGGTGAGATCGTCGGCGCCGTGCTTGATCAACTTATCCAGAATTTCGCCAGGGGCGCCCACATCCATAAAGCCGCCGATCATTATCGAGTTGCCAGGAGCGATTCGCCGCACGGCCTCAGCCGCCGTGGTGGACTTGTCGACGGGCGACACGTCGCTTGATGCCGGCCCGAGGCGACGAGCGGGGATCGCTTCCACGGCCTAGGAAGCCGGGTTGGACGGGGGCGGTACCGGGATCATGTGGCTAGAGGAACCGGCGAATAAGACGCACGATGAGCGAGCTGAAGCCCAGGGCCACGCCGAACGCGATGGCGCTGCGGGTGCCCATCAGGGCCTTGACGTTGCCGGTCACGGAGGCTCCGATCAAGGCCAACGTGGTCACGTTTGTGGCCTCGATGTTGCCTCCCACGACCCACTGGGCGGCGGCGTTCTGCATGCGGATGCTTCCGCCGCCGACAATGACGGCGGTGCTCATCTCGATGTCGGTGTGAGCGGCGAAACTGGCGCCGACCGCGCTCACTCGGGTTTCGGTGGTCCCGGACTGGGAGAAACCGATGGCGGACATGTTGGCGTGGAGCCGATCGGCCTTAACGCGCCGGATGGCGGACTGTTGAAAGTCGGCGCGGCCGCCGACGTCAACGACATCTGGCTGCGGATCTGGAGCGGTCATATCTGCCTCCGATTGGGGCCGCGAGGCTGGTCAGGCATCTGGATTGCCGATCAGGGCCAGGCTGCGGGCTTCTTCCATTATGGTGCGCAGCGGCACGGCGTGCTCGCGCGCCAGAGTGGCGCAATTTTCGTATTCGGGTGAGGCGCCCAGCCGTCGATCGCCCTCGAAGGACAGTTTGACGGCAACGTCACCCCAGCGAGTTGCTACGGTGACGGTATCGCGGGCGAGTATCCGGCGGCGGGTGTCGTGGATGCGGACGCCCAGGGTGGAGGTCTCGGCGAACAGAATCCGGGCCAGGTCGTCGGCGTCGGACGGTGAACAGATGGCCGAAATCATGGTGGCGGGACGGCCCTTTTTCATCTGAATGGGAGTGGCGTAGGCATCGAGCGCGCCGGCGGTCAGCAGACGTTCGAGGGCGTAGGCGACGACTTCGGGAGTAACGTCGTCCAAGTTGGTTTCGATGACCGAAACCACGTCGGCGCCAACTTCCGGACTGGTCTTCCCGATGACGAGTCGCAGCACGTTGGGCAGGTCCGAATCACGGGAGCCGGCGCCGTAGCCGGAGGCGGCTACGTTCATGGCCGGCATGGTCCCGTAGCGGGAGGCGGCGTGGGTCAGGATGAGAGCGCCGGTGGGGGTGAGCAGTTCGGCTTTGTCAGTCGAAGAAAAGACAGGCGCGCCGGCGGATTCGAGGAGATTTAAGGTGGCCATTCCGGGAACCGGGATGACTCCGTGCTGAGTTTTGACGGTGCCGCCTCCGGTGTTTATGGAGGCGACGACAACTTCGGTAGCCCCGAGCCACTCGAGGCCGGCGGCGGCGCCGACGATGTCGAGAATCGAGTCGACGGCGCCCACTTCGTGAAAGTGGACGCTTTCGATGGTGCTGCCGTGGGCTCTGGCCTCGGCGGCGGCCAGCATCTCGAACATGGTTACAGCCCGGTCACGCACCGCGTCGGAAAGGGAACTCGTCTTGAGAATCCCGACGATGTCGGCGAGGTTGCGGTGATGATGCTCTTCACCGATTTCGAAGCGGACATGGGTGGCGGCGATGGGGCCCCGCACAACTTTTTCGACGTGCATCTGGAAGTTGTCCAGAGGGAGTTTCTCGAGCTCCTCCTGGAGTTCGGCGGCGGGCCAACCAGCGTCGATGAGGGCACCCAGAAACATGTCTCCCGCGGCTCCCGCGAAGGGATCGAGGAACGCGATTTTCAAGAAGGGCCCCGGGTCGTGCGGCAAATCTGGGCGGCCAGATAGCCGGCACCGAAACCGTTGTCTATATTGACCACGGAAACACCGGGGGCGCAGGAGTTGAGCATGGCGAGCAGCGGGGCCAGCCCGCCGAAGGCGGCGCCATAGCCGACGCTGGTGGGCACTGCGATCACGGGCTTGTCGACCAGCCCGGCGACGACGCTGGGAAGGGCGCCCTCCATACCGGCTACGGCTATGAGGACGGTGGCCTTATCGAGGGCTTCGCGATTTCGCAGGAGGCGGTGGATACCGGCGACTCCCACGTCCCAGAGGCGGGTGACGGTGGCGCCGTAGGTGGCGGCGGTGATGGCAGCCTCTTCGGCTACGGGAATATCGGATGTTCCCCCGGTTACGACGGTCACGGCGCCGGGGAGGGCGGGCATTTCGCCGGCCGGCACGACGATGACTCGGGCTTCGGCGGTGAAGATCGCGTCGGGCGAAGTGTTGTGGACGGCGGCGTAGTCGGCCGGGGTGGCCCGGGTGGCGATGACGATCTGGCCGGAGGCGACTAGCGAGGTGGCGATGTCGGCGATCTGCTCAGGAGACTTGCCCGGACAATAGATGGCCTCCGGGAAGCCGGTGCGATCCGCCCGTTGGCTATCGACCTTTGCGAATCCCAGATCGTCGTATGGCTGGCTGAGGCGGCGGGCGGCATCGTCGATTGAAAGGGCGCCGCTGGCGACCTGTTTGAGAGTATCTTCGATGGGGCCGGTCAAGGCGCTATGGCCGAGTGATGTTGAACAAGGCGTTGCGCCCCGGATATCGGGCCTGACTGCCGAGCGCCTCTTCGATGCGAAGCAGCTGGTTATATTTGGCCACGCGATCAGTGCGGGCCAGCGAGCCGGTCTTTATCTGGCCACAACCGGTGGCTACCGCCAGGTCGGCAATGGTGGTGTCCTCGGTTTCGCCGGAGCGGTGCGAAATGATGCTGGTGAAGCCGGCTCGGGTGGCGAACTCGATGGCGTCAAGAGTTTCGGTGAGGGTGCCAATCTGGTTCAGCTTAATCAGGATGGAATTCATGGCGCGCTCGTCGATGGCGCGCTGGAGAATCACGGTGTTGGTGACGGTGAGATCATCGCCCACTATTTGCAGACGTTCGCCTAGGCGCTCCGTGAGCAGCGTCCAGCCGTCCCAATCGGACTCGTCAAGGCCGTCTTCGAGGGAAATGATGGGATATTGTCGGGTCCAGTCCTCCCAGAAGGCGACCATCTCCTCGGTGGTGAGGGTGCGATCCTCTCGGGCCAGACGGTACCTGCCGTCTTCATAGATCTCTGACGCGGCGGCGTCGACGGCGAGCAATACGTCTTCCCCGGGTGAGTAGCCGGCGGCCTCGATAGCGGCCAGGATGAGTTCGACGGCCTCGGCGTTGGATTTGAGGCCGGGAGCAAAGCCACCTTCGTCGCCGACGTTGGTGCTGTAGCCGGCCTGGTCGAGGATGGACTTGAGGGCCTGGTAGATTTCCGCACCGGCCCGGACGGCCTCGCGGAAACTATCGGCTCCAACGGGCATGACCATGAATTCCTGAAAGTCGGTGGAATCGGCGGCGTGCTGGCCGCCATTCAGGATGTTCATCATGGGAACGGGGAGACGATTGGCGTTGACTCCGCCGAGGTACAAGTAGAGCGGGAGTTCCACGGCATCGGCGGCGGCTTTGGCGACAGCCAGGGAGACTCCGAGCAGGGCATTGGCGCCGAGGCCGGCCTTGTTGTTGGTGCCGTCCATGGCGATGAGTTGCGAGTCGATGGCGGCCTGGTCGGTGGCATCCATTCCCTCCAGCGCCGGGCCGATGATCTCGTTTACGTTTTGGACGGCGTCACGGACGCCCTTGCCGCCGTAGCGGGTCGAGTCACCGTCCCGCAGTTCGATGGCCTCGCGGCTGCCGGTCGAAGCGCCGGAGGGCACTCCGGCGCGGCCGCTGGCGCCGCTCTCCAAAAGAACATCCACTTCAACGGTTGGATTGCCGCGGGAGTCCAAGATTTCGCGGGCGGTGACATCTTCGATGAAGGTCAAGTGGGGCCTTTCGGCTGGCGTCGTGGTTGGTGGAGCAGTCAAGATTCGGGCGTTGAATTTTCGGTAAAAATGCCGCTCCTCGCGGCACCGAAGAAGTATACCGAAGCCAGAGTCACCCACTCTCAGGAGATTAGGTGCTGGAGCTCTTATTAAGGGAGTGTGTCGGAGTCCAGCACGCGTTAAGACAGTTTCTCGCGGTAAGGAGGGGAAGGGTCACCAACCGGGTAAGGGAGGTACGTCCGGGTCATGGGCCCGGGAGAGTTTCCGCGTTGCTGGGCGATGTGGCGTTCGACAGCGACGGACCGGTGCTGACGCGGCTAGGCGAACTCTTCGCAGGCGACATCGCGGACGACCTCGACGACGCGGGCATGGGGCATTACGTCAACCATGCGAGCGGCTGCGCTGGCCGGGAGAATCTCGCTATTTTCACCGTGGGGGATAAGGGTGGGAACGTTGATGCGGGCGACCTTCTCCCAGAGGTCCCACGACTGGCGGAGAACGGCAGAGAAATCGGGGTCATAACGGACGGCCAGTTCACTGTTTTCGGTCCAGGGCAGATTGTTGGCGATGAAGGCGGCTGGATCCCCGAGCGCCTGGAGGGAATCTTGGAAATCGGTGAAGGCGGTGTCGTAGGAGCTCCAGGAGAGTGGCTGGGAGGCTGTGGTGGGGCCGGTCTCTGGGGATTTCGGGACCGATGTCCTTGAGCAGCAGCTTGCGGATCGGGATGTCGCCGTCTCCGAAAAGATTCATGGATATCGCGCCGCCAAGGCTGTGGCCGAGCACGAGCGTATTTTGAACGCCGAGCTTTTTGATGAATTGGGCGGTGTCGGTGGCGAAGTCGTCCAGATCGTAAGAGGAGGCGCGGGAACTATGACCGTGGCCTCGGTGGTCGGGAGCGAAGACGTGGCAGTTTGGAAAGAGGGTTTCGATCAACCAGGCATGGTTGACAGCCATTGAAGTCGCTCCGTGCAGGACGAGCACGTGAGGGCCGGAATCTCCCCACTCGAGGTAATGAAAACCGACGTTATCGAGAGCGACGTAGCCCTCGCGGTAATTTCGGGGATTGGCGGACATCGAGCCTCCCGCGTGAGCTGAACGGCGTCCCGACTCAGGTCCGAGAGGGATCAGGCGTCGCCGTTGCTGTCGCCCCCGCCTTCGAGCAGTGACATGGTCTCTTCGATGTTTTTGAGGAGCATTTGCTCGATGTCACCAGATTCGTTTTGCTTGCTACCGAGAATCTCGAGGACGACACCCGATAGCTTCGGGTCTGGAGTTTCGTTGATACCGACGCCGGAGCCAGTTCCGCGGGCCCCCTCGTTGGCGATGATGCAGGTGGCGGTGAGGGTGCCGGTCTCGTCGGATTCGTCCCGATCGGGGCCGGTGTGGTGGGAGCGGATGGCGCCGACGAGAAAATCTGGCAACCCCCACTTCTCAGCGAGAACCGCACCGACCTCGGCGTGATTGATGCCCAGCAGACGGCGCTCGGCCTCGGCGAAGCTGCAACCTTCACTCTCCGCGATGTCGATAATCGCGCCGACCCGATTTTCCACGTGTTCGCCCAGAACGACTTTGCCAATGTCGTGGAGAAGGCCGGCGGGGTACGCCTCAGCCGGGACGGCTCTGTTTGTCTGGGTGCTAAGGGCCTGGGCGGACTGGGCGACGACGATGGCGTGATCGAATAATCCGCCGCGAGGGATGCCGTAGCCGGCGACACCCCTGGCTCCCATCCCGCTCATGGTGGCGGTGAGTACAAGATTGCGGATAGTCTTCTGGCCGAGGAGGACGACAGCGTTGTCGATGGAGGCGATCTGGCGAGGCAGGCTGTAAAAAGCGGAGTTCGCCACCTTGAGGACGCGGGCGCTCAACGCCTGGTCGGATTTCCGGAGGTTGGCGATCTCGACGGCGGGGGTGTCTGGCTGGCTGCTTTTCTGGAGGATCGCGGTGGCTGTGGTGGGAAGCATCACGGCCTCTGGAGTCTGCTCCATGATTTCGTCCACTTCTCGATTGGCAGTCATCTGTCCCCCCGCGTTTCGGGTTGCCTGTCCGGAACCGGCACCGGTTCAGCTTCGGACTCCCTGTCCTAGGGGTGTTGGCCGTCGATCTCAACTCTAGCCCGCGGATGCGGCCAGTGGTTCGGGCGCGCCGATCGAGTCGGGTCCAATTCCGCCGGTTGTGATGAGCAAGCTGGCGAATACGGAAATGGCGGCGATGATGGCGCCGGCCACAAAGGGCAGAACGTGCCCGTAGGTCTGCCAGAGAAGCCCGCCCGCGACCGGCACTATCACGGCGGCGACGTGATTCATGGTCTGTCCGGTGACCATGGTGGGACGAAGGTCGGCGGGGCTGATGAGAATTTTCTCGACGTAGGTGGTGATGGCGATGGAGTTGTTGAAAAGGATGTTGTCTACGACGTAGAGGACGTAGAGGATCCAGGGGACGGTGACGAAGGCGTAGCCAAGGAAGACGAAGGTGAGACCGGCATATCCCCAGGCGAGGATGGGCTTTTCTCCGTAACGGTCGATCCAGCGGCCGAAGTAGTAGGCGGAGACGATGCTGCCAATCTGATTGACGAAAGATAAGACGGCGATGGTTTCGATGGAGGTGCCGTGGACGCGTATCAGAGCGAATAACGCGAAGGTCATAAATACGTGGCGGCGGGTGCCGTTAAGGATCTGAAGCACGTAGAAAAGCCGATAGCGGCGGCGGAGCACGAAGCGCTGATGGTGGATGCCCTGGGGGGCGGGCATGCGGATGCGGAAAATTACTAAACCGCCAAGCGCGATGAAAATGCCGGAAACGACAAACAAGGGACGCAAGCCGGTGGTGGTGACGAGAAAATATACGATGGCGATGCCGAGGAGACCGGCGATATTTCCAGAGGATTGCAGCAGGCCGAGGCGGCGGCCTTCGAACCCCTTGCGTCCCAGGCGGAGGGCCAGGGAGAGGCTGATCGGCGCCCAGGAGTGGAAGCCGATGCTCCATACGAAGGAGAAAATGATGAGTCCGGTGACGTCGTCGAGGTGGAAATAATTGGCCACGCCGACGGCCATAAGGAGCAAGGCGATGCCTGCCAGTCGTGGTTCCAGTAAATACATCGTGGCGGCGGCGATCAAGATGCTGAGGAGCCCCGGAATTTCCCGTATGGACTCGAGCAGGCCGAGTTCGCTCGGGAGGATGTTGATTTCGTCGGCGGCGAAGTTGGTGAAGAGGACCTGATACATGAAAAAGCCGAAGGAGAAGAAGGCTGAGCCGAGGATGAGAATGCGGAAGTCGCGTTCTTCGCTGAGCAGCGGAAATTGGAACCTCACGGGCTAGCGCAATTCGTCCAGGAGGCCGGGGAGTTCGGCGAAGCGCTCGCCCATGCTTGAGTAGAGGCGCCGGTAGAACGGCAGCAGGCGGGCGTAACGGACGGCGGATTCAGGATGAGGATCGATATGGCGCTCGATGTCCACAAGTTTGGCCGCCGCGGCGAGGGAGTCGAAGGCCCCGAGCGTTTTCATGGCGAGCATGGCGGCGCCGAAAACGGCGGCGTCGAAGTCGGCGGGAAGGGCGAGACGGCGGTCAAGCACGTCGGCGAGCATCTGGGTCCATAAGCTGGACTTGCGGAATCCGCCGGTGGTGCGAATTTCGGTTGGCTCGCCGCAGATTTCGACGAGTGCGCCGAAAACGTCGGCGAAGTGCATGATGACGCCTTCCATGGCGGCGCGGGCGATGTGGCGTTCATGGTGCCCGACGGTAAGGCCGAAGAGGACGCCGCGCGCATCGACGTTCCAGTAGGGGGAGCGCTCGCCGGCCAGATAAGGCAGGACGACCAGGCCGTCGGCGCCCAGGGGGGCGGTGGCGGCGGCGGCCATCAGGGCGGCGTAGCCCTGCTCCGGGTCGTCATGCGGGAAGTGGCGGTCGCGAATCCAGCGAAGGACGATGCCGGCGCTGCTAATGGAGACGCCGTTGACCCAGAGCCCGTCGGCCAGGTAGTAGGACCAGGTCTTGCGCTCCGGGTGGAGAACGGGCTCGGGGAGGATGGTGCGGCAGGCGGCGCTGGTGGCGATCATGGCGGTGTAGGAACCGGGCTCGATGGAGCCGACGCCGATGTTGGAAAGCATGCCGTCGGCGGCGCCGGCGAGCAGCGGGGTGCGGGGGTCGATGCCGACGGCTTTCGCAATGTCGGGCTTGAAATGAAAGGTGGTGCCGGGCTCGACGATCTCGCCCAGGGTGGCGGGGTCGAGGCCCAGGTAGGCGATCCATTCGTCGTTCCAGGTGGGCCCGACCATATTGAGCATGCCGGAGCCGGAACCGACGGAGCGATCGAGGATCATTTCGCCGGCGAGGCGATGGAGCAAGAACGTCTTGGTGGGCACGAAGTGGGCGGCGTGGGAATAGATCTCGGGTTGGGTGCGTTTGAGCCACGCGATTTTTGGACCGGTGTAAATGCCATGAAATTGAGAGCCGGTGGCGCGATAGATCGCGTCCTCATCCAGTTCGCGGCGGGCGGTGAACACGTCTGGGGCGCAGCGCAGGTCGGCCCAGGTGAGGGCGTTGATCAGGGGTTCACCGTGACGATCGAGGGCGACCATGGAACCGACTATGGAACTGAGGCAGACGGCCTCGACGTGGTAATTGCCGGCGGCGTGAAGGTCCCGGACACAATCGGTCAAGACTTGCAGGCTGAGGTCGAAATAGTCCCCGGGGTCCTGCTCGGCGGCTCCGGCGGTCGGGCTGAGAAGCCGCAGGTCGTGTCGGGCGGAGGCGACGAGCCGTCCGTCCAGGCTGTAGCCAGCGGCTTTGATGCCGGTGGTGCCGACGTCGAGCCCGATAAAGATGCTTTCAGCGGTCAGTACCGGCCTCGATCCTGAGGGGCAGGGGGTGGCGGGGGGCGATTATGAGCGCATCTTGCCCTTGCCACCGCAACGAGGGCATTTGCCTTCGGCGACGTGCCAGCCGCCCGGCGATGATGGATTGGGCCAGCGCTCGCTGATGTTACCGGTGCCCTCACAGCGGGTGCAGACGGACCCCCGGGGTGGCAGCAGACGGGGGACGAAGATCACGGCAAGGCCAACGACGGCCACGAGGATAAGTATCGACGGGTCCATAGGTATCAGATCCCTCCCGGCGCAATGTACACGAACGGCTCCCGACCGGCGAAACGTAACTGTCCGGGGCCTTGGGCTGCACCATTTTCTCACAAGCGCCAATTTTGTTT
>CAUYYU010000061.1:0-9192 GCA_963577415.1 Chloroflexota bacterium | reverse complement strand
AGAGGTCCTGCGCGACAACGATCTCGTCACCATGTTGATCAACGACACCCCCCACATGATCAATTACGGCTACGGCTTTGACCGTCCCTTTCACGCCTGGCAGATGATCCGTGGCAATGAGGTCGACCGCTCCCGCACCGACTGGTTCCCCGACTGGACCCTCGCGGGCGCCGATAAGTTCCGCTCTCACTCACACATGGCCCTCTACCACCGCCAGACCATGGACCGCACCGCCGAGGATGATTATTTCGCGCCGATGGTCATGCAGGCCGCCTCCGACTGGCTCGAGCGCAACGCCGGTCACGACAGCTTCTTCCTCTGGGTCGACTCCTTCGACCCGCACGAGCCCTGGGACCCACCTCAGCACTACGTGGACATGTATGACCCGGACTACGACGGCATCTCCGTCTTCCTGCCGCGGTACGCCCGCACCAAGGATTTCCTCACCGAAAGCGAACAGGCCCACATCGGTAAGCTCTTCGCCGCCGAATGCACCATGTGCGACAGTCACATCGGCCGCGTGCTTGAAAAGATCGACAATCTCGGCCTTCGCGACAACACCATCGTCATCATCATGTCCGACCACGGACACTACTTCGGTGAGCACGGCCAACAGAGCAAGACCGGCCCTCTCTACGAAGAGGTTTCCCACCAGATCCTCATGATCCGTCACCCCGATGGCATTGGCGCCGGCAAGCGCCTCCAGGCTCTCGTGCAGTCGCCGGACGTCACCGTGACAATCATGGACATGCTGGGCATCGAGCCGCCCGCGGTGATGGCCGTCCAGGGCCATTCGCTGCTTCCGGTCATGACCGGTGAAAAGCGCACGGTTCGCCCCGCTGCGATCTCCGGCAGTTTCCCTTTTTACATCCCGGAAACCGGTACGAACTCCCACGCGATTTACGTAACCAGGGGTTGGACTTCCTTCACCGCGACCGGTCGTGAGTGGGCCCTGATCGACTTCCCTGATCGCGAACGCTGGGAGCTTTACCATCTGCCCGACGACGTGGGCATGACCAACAATTTGATAGAGCAGCACGCGGACGAGGCCGAAAAGCTGCACCGCGAAGTCCTGCGCTTCATGCGCCGCAACAAGGCACCTCGCTGGATGCAGAATCTCTGGCGGGATGGCCCCGACGGAATCGAACCACCTGCCCCGTCCGATTACTTGAAGCTCGTCCGTCAGCGCGGCATGCCCCACGCCACCCCGCTCGACGGCAGCGTCCTCTAGCCACGCCGCAACCACCGAAGGGGGGTCGCCGGATGAACGTCGTCTTCATCATGAACGACACCTGGCGCTACGATCACGTCGGCGCCAACGGCAACGACTGGATCCGCACTCCAGTCTTGGACCAGTTCGCCCGCGAAAGCGCCGTCTTCGACCGCGCCGACATCGCCATAAATCCCCGTGGCGGGGCCTGCCATCCCTTCGGCCTTCACTGCGCCTACGCCCTGCCCGCAGTCACCGGCGCGGAATTCTGGGTCGGTTCCGCCCTGGGAATCCCACTCGACGAAGCTAACACTCTCCCCGGCCACTCCCTGCCCAAGGCGGGCCTGTCCATTCCGCCGGACCGGCCCGGATTCGGCCTGGAAATCGCCGCCGCTTCGATTACGCCATACTTCGACCAGTGACTAACGCCTGCCTCCAAACCGACCCGCCGATCACCTAGCGACACGGAGCGCCCAAGATGCGAATCCTGTACATCGACATCGACTCGCTGCGCCCGGATCACCTGGGCTGCTACGGCTACGACCGGCCCACCTCACCCAACGTCGATCAGGTCGCCGCCGAGGGCGCCCGCTTCACCCACGTGTACGTTTCCGACGCTCCCTGCCTTCCGAGCAGGGCATCGCTCTTTTCGGCCCGCTTTGGCGTCCAGAACGGCGTCGTCAGCCACAATGGACCCGGCCAGTGGATGCGCTACGCCGGCGAAGGCCATTTTCACGATCCCCGCGCTCCGATGTGGATGCGTTTCCTCCAACAAGAAGGCTGGAACACGGTTTCCTTCTCCGGCTTCGCCCAGCGCCACATTGCCTGGTGGTTTACCGCCGGGTTTACCGAGTTCTACGGCAACAAACTTCCGGGCGGACTCGAGTCCGCCGACGAGGTGAACGAGCTGGTCGAACCGTGGCTTCGAGATCACGCCACCGACGATGACTGGTTCCTGCACGTAAATTACTGGGACGTGCACCACCCCTATCGCGCACCTGACGAATACTGGGATCGAGTACAGGCCGGCGGAGACGGGCCCGAATTTCCCGATGACGAAACCATCAAGGAGCACAACGACTCACATTACGGTCAGCGCACCGCCCGGGACTGGGGCCCTGACGAACTTGTGAACCCGCAGTATAGGAAGATTATGGAGCGGATGCGGAAGCAATTCCCTCGCATGCGCACCGATATCCCCGACCGCAATGCGCTGATGCAGTTCATCGACGGCGCCGACGCCGGCATGGCCTACGTTGACGACTGCATCGGTCGCCTGCTCAAAATTCTTCGCGAGCAGGGTGTGGAAGACGACACCGCCATCATCATCTCGTCCGACCACGGCGAGTCCATCGGCGAACAGGGCATGTACTTCGAGCACGGCAACGCCAGCGAAGGTACCTTGCACATCCCCCTCATCATTCGCTGGCCCGGCGTCACCGATACCCCGACGGTGAGCGAGGGCCTGCAATACCACCTCGATCTGCCGCCGACTGTGCTGGACCTCCTGGGCTACGAGGTTCCCGCGAACTGGAGTGGAGCCAGTTTCGCGCCGTCTTTGCGAGGCGACGCCTGGGAAGGCCGCGACCACGTCGTCTGCGGTACCGGCATCTGGACCTTCCAGCGCTGCGTCCGCACGCCCGACCATCTGTTCATTCGCACTCTTCACTCGGGCAACTACAACGTTGAGCCCACCAGTCTTTTCCACATGGGAGACGATCCTAACCAGACCGAAAACCTCGTCGACACCGAGCCGCACATCGCGGCGCACCACGACCATTTACTCGCCGAGTGGTGGCACGGCCATTGCAGCGGTCCAAAGAGCGTCCGCGACCCCTTTCAGGCGATGATGGCCATCGGGCCGGACATCTACTGTTCGGCCGAGCTTTATCTGAGCTACCTCGACGAAAAAGGCCATTACGAGCAAGCCGCCGATCTCCGCCAGCGCCGCGGTATCGAGATCGAGATGTGATCGACCTCAGCCGACGGCACAGATTCCTAGGATCTTCGCCCCGCGGCGCCTCGCGACAATGCATCGGGCATCGATTTGTACCCCGAAGCTTCTGCCACCAAAGCCAATTCCGGCGATTTTCGCGATAAAATCGATGCCCTTATTGTCGGAGCCATCGAACGCTAGGTCCGCGCCGTCCTCACAATATTCATCGGCCAGCGGCGAATCCGGGAAAATCAGGGGAAGTTGATTCTGGACACCATCGATTTTCAAACCGCACCGGCCGACGATGTCCGCTAGCTTGCTCCCACGCCGGCGTCGTCCCGCGGGGGTTGTCCTATCCCTGCTCGGACTCCGCATCCTGCCGTTCTGGCAGAGACTGGGACTCTAGGTCTTGCGCCAGGCTACTTCACGAGGCCACCATCCCTCACGGCGTCTGGGACGACGACGTCTACTTCGTCTGGGCGCAGTCGGCGGGCTTATGCTGCCCGCCGCCCTCGCCGGCTGTCAGTCTTCCGGAGATACCAACCCCATTCCCGTCGTCCAGGTCATCACCGTCGGCGTCCCCGTCACCGTGACCGTCGAGGTGCCGGTCGAAGTGGAGGTCAAGGTAGAAGTCCCCGTGGAAGTCGAAAAAGTCGTCACCCGGATCGTCGAAAAGGTCGTCGAACCCACCCCCACCGTCGTGCCCGTTACCGAGATCGACTGGTGGCTCCCGCCGCTCTGGAAGGGCCTTACCGGCACCGAGACCCACGATGACGCCGGCTACGGCGATTGGCCGCTGGCCATGATCCAGCAGTTTCACGACCTTCCTCCCGGTATTCGCGTCCTCCCGGGGTAACTTCCTGGACCAACCACCGCGAACAGATTGCCTCCACCCTCGCCGGCGGGGAGAACCCCGACCTCTTCTACGAAGTCGTCGGCAATCTGCGCCGTCTCGGTATCCAGGGTGGGATTCAGCCCATCGATCAGTACATCAAGCTTGAGAATTGGCGAGATTTCACCGAACTGGCCCGCGACCAGGCCACCATGAGCGGCGCGGCCCTTTTCTACCCGTTCCTGCTCACCTCAACCGCGTTGCTGGTGAATCTGAAACTGCTCCGCGACCGAGACGCGGACGAGTTGATCCCGGCCGAGGGCAACCGGGTATGGTCCTTTGACCAGTTCCGGGAGGCCGCCAACCTTGTCACCGCCGCCGAAGAAGACCGGTACGCAATCGGCTGGCCGCTGGCCTAGGCCGTCGGCTCCTACCACTACCACTCCTTTTTCTGGGGCCACGGCGCCAATCTACTTAGCGAGGACTGGCGAACCTTCGAATTCAACGGCGAAAACGCCCTCGCCGCCCTCACCTATCTCCGCGACATCGCTCTGTTCGATGGCATCGTCATGCCCGATACCGCCGCGCAGACGCTCGGTTCCCCTGAAGCCAGTTTCCTGACCGGCAATCTCGCCATTCTCGCCGCCGGCGACGCGGATCCGGACAATTTCGAACTATGGCCGGTCGCCTACCCCTCATCTCCCGGCCTATCCCCGCAGAATTACGCCGAATCCAGCGGATTCGGGATTTGGTGGCAGCAAGATCGGGGCAAGATGGAGGCCGCCGCCGCACTCGGCGCCTTCCTCTCCAGCACCGAAAACCAGCGCTCCGTCACCGCCACCAACTCTTTCCCGGTTCGCGCATCCGCCGCTGATCTCTACACCGACGAGATCATGCGCTTCATGCAGACCGGCACGAAGTACGCCGCGGCCGATCCGCTTAAGTTGCCCTAGTTCGCCGTTGGCGCCGTAATCGCAGGCATGATGTTCAGCCTGCTGAGCGGATCCAAAGATCCGGCCACCGCTCTCGCGGACGTCCTCACGCCGGGCCAGGAAGCCGTGGACGCCTACTGGGCAGAACTCGGCTTCTAGGCTCCCCTCGCCGTCCAGCCCGCGTCCACCGTCAGGGTCTGACCGGTCACCGCGGAGGCCTCATCCGACGCCAGAAACACGCACGCCTCCGCGATCTCCTCCGGCATCACCAGCCGCCCCATCGGCACCTCCGCCAGCGTCCTTTCCAGTATCTCCGGCGTTAGCTCTTTCCCGCGCCTGAAAAGCCCCGTGTCCGCATATCCCGGCGCCAGCGCGTTTACCCGCACTCCCCGGTCCGCCCACTCCACCGCCAGCACCTCTGACATCATCACCACCGCCGCCTTCGACGTGCAATACGCGATTCTCCCACCCATCGCCCGCAGACCGTACATCGACGCCGTGTTGATGATCGATCCACTCCCCTGCGCCAGCATGTGTATCCCCGCCGCCTGCGCCCCAAAAAAGACGGCGTTGAGATTTACCTCGAACACCTGCCGCCAGTAGTCCTCCGCGAAATCTTCCGCCGGCCCGGTTCCCGACATCCCCGCGTTTCCCATCCAGATATCCAGCCGCCCGAACTCCGCCACCACATCGTCGATAAATCCCCGCAGTGCCGCCGTCTCGGTCACATCCACCATCCGAATGAACGTGCGCCGACCGTACTCCTGAACCGCTGCTGCCGTTTCCTCCAAACTGTTCTCGTCGAGGTCACACATGGCCACGTCCGCCCCCTCCCGAGCGAACGCGAGCGCCGTCGCGCGCCCAATCCCGGCCGCCGCCCCGGTAATTCCGGCGATCTTTCCTTCCAGCCGCATTGCCACTCACTTCCATCGGTGTCGTCGAGCGCGGCCGCGTCACCGGCCAGACGCTTCCCGCCACTCCCAAATCCCGCCGATTATGCCTTGTCCGGGTCCGCGATTTCGCTGCCCACCTTTTAACCTGATGTCGGCAAGACGTTTAGACTCCGGCGAAACCGATTCCACCGGGCTCGCACGGTTCGCCGAAAGGAGCTGACATGAATGCTTTCGCCGACAAAGTCGCGGTCGTGACCGGAGGCGGCAAAGGGATCGGAGCCGCCGTCGGGCACGCATTCTCCGACGCCGGCGCCGCCGTGGTGCTGGTCGACATCGATACCGAAGCCGCCAACGAAACTGCCGCTGCTATCACCGCGGACGGTAGTCGCGTGCTGGCGGTCACGACGGATGTGGGCGATCCGGAACAGGTAAAGGCCATGGCCGCGACCGCCGTGGATGAATTCGGCGGAATCGACTACCTGGTGGCCAACGCCGGTATTCAGCATTACGGCACCGTGCTCAGCACGGAGCCCGACGAGTGGGACGCCGTCCTGCGCACCAACCTGACCAGCGTCTACCTCTGCATGAAGTACTGCGCCGAGCGGATGCTGGAGCGTGGCGGCGGCGCCATAGTCGCCACCGCGTCGGTTCAGGGCCTGCAGAGTCAGTACGATGTCGCGCCATATGCCGCCTCCAAGGGCGGCATCATCGCCCTCAGCCGCGCCAGTGCTATCGATCTGGCCGAACAGGGAATCCGCGTGAATAGCATTTCCCCAGGCACGATCCGCACTCCCATGGCCGGCGGAGACGATCCCGAGGCCAATTTCGCCAAATCCGCCGCCGGACACGTACTCAAGCGCATCGGTGAGCCCGAGGAGGTCGCCGACCTGGTCCTCTTCCTCTGCAGCGATCGCGCCAGCTTCATCACCGGAGCGAACTACCTGATCGACGGCGGCCTCACCATACGCCTGCCCATATAACCGTCGGCTCGCCTTCCCCCCCGCTCTGCCACGGCTAATCCGGCGGATTCGGCCACGCCTTCAACCGCGCCTCGATCGCGTCCGCCCCGTCACCCCGCCCTCGCTCCCGCAGCACCTCCAGCCACCGATCCTTCAGCACGTACTTCCACGGCCCCGTCCGAATCACCTCCAGCATCGGGTCGCCTTCGTTACCCGGTCGGCCGAGTTGTTCATGCAGCCACTCCCCCATCCGGTGGTCCATATCCGCCACCACCCCCGGGTTGTCTGCCGCGATATTGGCCGTTTGATGCGGGTCCACCTCCATGTCGAAAAGGCTCACCGGCGGGAAATCAAACAGGCCCGGATGATAGGTGCGTGTGAACAGCCAGCGCTTTGTTCGCACCGATCGCTGGCAGCAGTAGAGCGCGTGTTCCCAGACCAAGTGATCACGAGATGCATAACCTTCCTCGGACCCTCGTAGGATCGGCTCTAGCGAACGTCCGTCCCAGCCATCCGGCACGTTGATTCCGGCCAGATCACAGAGCGTCGGCGCAATATCCAGGCTGTACACCAGCTCATCGCTGCTGGCGCCTTCCTGAATACGCCCCGGCCACGAAATGATCAGCGGAACATGATGAGTTGCCTCATAGCCGCTCACGTGGTCGCCATACACCGCCTGTTCGCCCTGGTGTTCTCCGTGGTCGGCCGTGATGAAGATGCATACCTCATCTCGTACGCCCTGTTCCTCCAGCACATCCAGGAGTTGCCCGAAGTGGTAGTCGGCAAAGGCAATACTGCCGTCGTAGCCGTTTATCCAGCGCCTGAAATCATCTCGATTGCGGATATGGTCCGGAAACTCGATAGGTAAGTTCGGTTTCTGCGGAAACAGCTGGTCGGCGGAAAACGGCCCGGCCTCCGATTGGTGCGAGTCAATAGCGGCCTGGTCCGGCCAGTCAGGAGGCGGCTCCCCGTCGAACTTCCTTAGCCACTCCTCCGGAACCCGATAGTTGCGATGCGGGTCCCAGTAGTTGACGTGCATCAGCCAATCTTTGTTCTGGCAGATACGCCGTAACGTCGGCAACGCCTCCGCATTTACCTCATCGGCGGTCTCATTTCCACTTTTGTCGGTGTAGCTGTGAAACTCGTGCCAGCCAGAGGTGAACCAGAAAGCGGCGTGTCGGTCGGCAAACGACGACACGCTCACCGTCAAGTAGCCGTTGCGAAAAAACTGCTTCGCCATGAACGGCACGCTCTCGCCGCGCCTCTCCCTCCAAATATCGCCGTCGATCCGGTATTCGGAGCCCGGCCCCCAATGGGTCGCCACTCCGTTATGCACCCCAAACTGCCCGCCGAACAGCGACGCCCGACCGGGCACGCAGGGCGAATTGGACACATAAGCCCGGTCAAATCTCACCCCTCGTTCCGCCACCCGGTCAATGTTTGGCGAAGTGTCCCGATGATATCCATAGCATCCCAGATTGGCGGGCCTCTGCGAATCTATGTCGACCAACAAGATCTTCATGAGTTCTCCAACTTCTAGGAGCGCGGGTCCTTATCAAACGGCACCACATCGCCGGTTTCCAGGTACCACTGCACCAGGCGGTACTCCAATTCGTGTCGCACCTCGGCATGCTCCGGACGGTCCACCAGATTCTCCAATTCCGCCGGGTCATTTTCCATATCGTAAAGTTCATCCGTATCGGCCACCCGTCTTATATATTTCCATCTCCGCGTGCGCACCATCGACGCTTTGCACACGCTGTCCG
The DNA here is from genome assembly GCA_963577415.1 of Chloroflexota bacterium. Taxonomy (GTDB): domain Bacteria; phylum Chloroflexota; class UBA11872; order UBA11872; family VXNJ01; genus JASLPR01. Next base: position 664 of record CAUYYU010000061.1, on the reverse strand, counting down.
GGTTGTCCGTTTGAATCCGCCCCTTCTGGTAATAGACGTAATTCGGGTCTGAATCTCCGTTTACCAGCTCCAGGCTCTGACGTTCGCGGTCGCCATGGCCACCTTCGCAGAACACCGCATCCCGCAATTCAACATCTTCCCCCCTTGCGATCGGCATCAGGCTCTTTCCGAACTGATCGTGATTCAGCTCAACCCCGGCGATGTCAAGCATGGTCGGCAGGACGTCGATGATTTCCACCAGTTCGTCACTCATCGGCTGCGGCTCCAGCCACGGCGCGTGCACCACCATCGGCACTCGGATCAAATTGTCTTCGTAGCCTGTCGGCCACTTCTCAGTCAGGCCATAGTCGCCCACGTAGTCCCCGTGATCCGAAAAAAACATGGTCGCCGTCTGATCCGCCAGGCCGTTTCGCGCCAGTGCTTCCCTCAACTCCCCCAGCTGATCGTCTAGTCGGCTGATCATGCCGTAGTAGACCGCCACGATCTCCCGGTACTGCTCCTCCGAAAGTTTGTCGAGATCGTACGAGTGGTGAATTTCCGGGTAGTACGTCGGCTTTCCCTTGTGTCCATTCACAGGAACCGGAGCCGGCATCTCATCCCGGTCGTACATCGAGAAATACGGCTCCTCCACCCAGTAGGGCGGATGCGGAAAGAACAACGGCAA
>CAUYYU010000060.1:0-9283 GCA_963577415.1 Chloroflexota bacterium | reverse complement strand
GGGCACTGGCCGGGACCTGGGCCGACTTTCTATCGATCGATTTCGAACATCGCCCGTTTGACATGATCGGGCTGACGGCGTTCATGGATGGCCTGCACGCGGCGGGACCGACGCGCAGCGGACATCCAACCCCGACGGTCATCGCCACCACGGCGATCAGTGGAATCTCGGCGAATGAGGTGTACGTAAACGCGTGGCAAATTCGACAGATGCTCACGGCCGGAGTCCACGGGTTGTTGATGGTGCACGCGCGCGATCCGAGCGCGGTGCGAGCCTTCGTGGAATGCTGCCGCTATCCAATGGCGCGGAGCGGCGGGACAAAACCATCCGGCGACGATCTGGGACATGGAACCGGAGGAGTACGTGATCAGGGCGGATACCTGGCCGTTGAATCCGGAGGGTGAGCTGATGCTGGGGCTGAAGCTGGAGGACCGGCATTGTCTGCCGACGGCGGCGATCAGCACGGCCGTTCCGGGGCTGGCGTTCAGCGAGTGGGGCCCGGGCGACATGGGGATGTCATTCGGCTAGCCCGTCGCGGCACGACCCGCCGTATCCGCCGGAGATGAACGCGGCCCGGGAGACGGTGAAGAAGGCATGTGACGATGCCGGAATTGCGTTTCTCTGCGGATGGAACGATGAATCCATGACCCCGGCGGAGCAGGTGGAACATGCCATCCGGGTGATCGGCTCGAAGGTGATCTCGTGCGGACCGACGGGCGAAGAAATGGCGGCGGTGGGCAGGGCGCTGACGGGGAGGACGATGCCGGTCTAGTAAATCCGGATCGGCCGGAGCTGACGCGGCGGCGACGTTTGCGCGAGCGCCGGAACGCTCAGTAGGGCGTCGCCGGATTTCCAGCGGTGGCGCACCCGATCAGATTTAGCGCCTCGCGGAGCTGATCGACAGTTACCGGCTTGGGTAGGCAGGTGACAGCCCCGAGTCTTACGGTTCCGGCCTTGTCATCGTGGCCGACATGGCCGGTAAAGGTGACGATTGGGATATCCGGCTTCAGCTTTTTCATCATTCGCAGGGCGTCGGCGCCATCCAGGTGGGGCATGGCGATGTCCATCATTACGAATTGATAATCGTTCTCGATGAACTGAAGATGGCGTCGACACCGTTCTGGGCGGTGTCCACGTTGTAGCCCTCGCGCTGCAGTATGCGTTTCAGCACATTTAGCACTGGGGGCTCGTCATCCACGGCCAGCACGGGGCTTTTGGCGCGCAATCTGGGCATGTCGATTGCGTTGGTGTCTGCAGTTTTGGATAGACGGAACTCCTACCAAATCAGGCTGAGACCGATATTACCGGCAGGTTCAGACGCATTTGTGTACCTCGACCGACATGATCGTGCGCTCTTTCTTCGTCTCCCCGGTCGCCGGCGAAGACGTCTCCTAAATGCGAGGCTCGCCAGAGGCCAGGAACATCTCTGCGCCTTCGCTGAATAGCTCAACGAAACCCTGTCCGGTCTCGAGGAACATGATCAAGTTGTGATTGTGAGTGCGCTCGGGGTCGAGCAGAGTCTCGCCGAGCGAGTCCACGATGATCGTCCGGCGATCGGTCCGCAGAAGTTCGGTCGGTCGGGGTAAGTGGGCGAACTCGGCGGCCAGGGTGGAATCGCCGGGTACGTATAGGTGCACGACCGGGCTGTGAGGGACGGAGCGGCCGGTGGGATCGGTCGGCTCGATTCGAATCCAGAGTGCTCCCGGCCCGTAGAGGTGGAGGCCCGGTGGGGTGTCCTGCTGCATCTCGCGGACGCTGATGAATCCGGCGACCGGGGCGACGATTCGCGCCCCGGTCTGGAGCCGAGCGGTATGTGCGGGCACGAACACGCCGGCGCCCTGCTCCACCTGACGGATATCAAAGAATCGCTCCAGCGAACGGCAGGCGGGTTCGTCGAAAGGCATGGTGAGCTCGAACAGCTCCGCTCTCGTAAGCTCGTCGTCGGTCAGCGCGGTGCAGAGGTTGGACCGGTCGACCGCGGACTCTTTTATGACGATTTCCATCACGCCGGCGGGCGCCGGTCTTGGGGTCAGGGTCGGGGTCGGAGTGGGGGGCGGTGTGGCGGTAGGCGCTGGAGTGGGGGTAGAGGCGACCACCTGCGGCGGAGCGGGTGCCGGTGGGTCGTTGCCACACGAGCCAATGAGTCCGGCCAGCCCCAATCCGGAGGCTAGTAGAAATGATCGTCGAGTTCGAGCAGTCAATCCACGGCCGGACATTCTGTAGGAACGCGTTTTCAGATGAGAACGATAGCGATAATGGCCGGGCAGACTCAACCACGGCGGGCCGGCATAAGCCGCGGCGTGTCGGGAAAGCACCGCAAGGATCGATCCCGTAGACTGCGTCGCAAACGTGGGCCGCAGCAGGAGGATCGAATGCCGGCCAGGATCGGTGTTGACACCGGGGGGACATTCACCGACTTGGTGGAATTGGACGAGGAGACGGGTGCGGTCTCCGTGATCAAACGTCCTTCCACTCCTGACGACCCGGGCAGGGCGATTCTGGAAGCATTGCGGCATTCGGCGGTCGAGCCGGATCAGATCGCTCGATTCGTGCTCGGTACGACGGTGGTGCTCAACTCCCTGCTGCAACGAAATGGTGCACGGGTCCTTTACGTGACATCGGAAGGGTTTGAGGATATCCCGTTCCTGCAGCGTATCAATCGCCGATTTCACTACGACCTGAAATGGGTTCGACCGCTGCCGCTAGTTCGCCGGAGGGATTGCATCGGCGTGCCGGAGCGAGTGAACTACCGGGGTGAGGTTGAGCGGGCGCTTGAGGAATCGGATTTGCAGGATCTGGCGGCGACGATCCGAGTCCGCTTGAATAGGATCTCCGACCCTTCAAATGGGGCTCTTAACGGTGATTCCGATGTTTCTCCCAACGGTGGTCGTAGCAACGAAGTGGCGATCGCGGTAAATCTGCTCTTCTCATATGTGAACCCGGAGCCCGAACGGCGGCTGCGAGATTTCTTGCGGTCGGAGTTCCCTGACCTTCCCGTGTCGATCTCGTCGGATGTGGCGCCGATCTGGCGCGAATACGAACGGTCGAGCACCACGCTGGCGGACGCATTTGCCCGCCCACTGGTCGGTCGCTTCATTCGCTCGCTGCAACGCGGGTTGGATGATCTCAAGTTTGAGCGCAGCTGGGCGGTGATGAAGTCGAACGGCGGCCAGATGCTGTCCGGCATAGCGGAAGAGCGGCCAGTGCAGATGATCCTCTCTGGTCTTTCGGCCGGGATTATCGCGGGTCGGTTCTATGGCGCCCTGGCCGGGGCCGACAACGTAATCACCCTGGACATCGGAGGGACCAGTACGGATGTGGGTGTGGTGGTGGATGGGCGAGTTCGATTTACCACAGAGTGGCGAATCGAGTTCGGACTTCCAGTTTCCGCGCCGTTGATCGATCTGAACACCCTGGGGGCGGGGGGAGGGTCGATCGCCTGGATCAATAAGGGTGGCGTTTTGCAGGTGGGACCGCAAAGCGCCGGGGCGGACCCGGGACCTGCATGCTACGGGCAGGGTGGGGACGAGCCAACCGTGACGGATGCGAGTGTAGTCCTGGGACGGCTGAATCCAGATAATTTCCTCGGGGGTGAGGTGAAGCTGGATGCGAGCCTTGCGCAGTCGGCGATCGAGCGACTGGGTAAAGAGCTGGGGACCGATCTCGAAGAAACAGCACGAGCCATTATCGAGGTAACGAACGAAAACATCGCTGAGGCCATGCGCCTGCTGACGGTTCGACGGGGACTGGATCCCCGGCATTTCGACGTGGTCGCATTCGGTGGAGCCGGTCCGCTGCACGCGGCCGCGGTGGCGCGCTCGATCGGGGCGCGACGGGTGATCGTGCCGCCCCACCCGGGGTTGGCATCGGCGTTCGGGACGTTGCTGGCGGACCTGCGGGTCGACAAGGCCTGGACTCATATCGTGCGCTCGGACTCGATCGACCTGGCGAGAATTAACGTCCGGCTCGACGAATTGGTGAACGAGGCGCTGGACGAGCTTCGTGAAGAAGGATTCGACGGTGAGCCGATGATCGAGCGCCGGGTCAGCGCCCGCTACGACGGACAGAATTATGAGGAAGAAATCCCGATCCCGGAAGGTCCCCTGACAGAGGAGTCATTCCCGCGGCTGCTAGAGGATTTCCACGTTCACTACGAGGGTATTTACGGCTACCGGCTCGAACAGGAAATTGTGGAATTGGTGCAGTTCACGGTGACGACTCGGGGGGCGACCTCGAAGCCGGCGCTCCCGCCCGCGCCCGTCGGATCGCCGGGCGAGCCGGTGGACAGGCGCCAGGTGTGGTTTGAAGGGGGAATGACCGATTGCGCGATCTACCGGCGGGAGGACCTGACGTCCGGTCAGCAGATCAGCGGGCCGGCGATTGTGGAAGAGCTGGACTCGACGACGCTGATCGACCCGGGCCTCATTCTGAGTGTGACCGCGGACGGTCTTGGGATTATGGAGGTTTGATGCGCGGGCAACGCCGCGAAATGCCAGGGATCTGGTGTCGGGCATGACCGGTACACCGAATGGGACCGACCAGGTCACCCTGAACGTCGTTTACAACCGACTCGTGGGAATCTGCAAAGAGATGGGCAGCACGATGATGCGGGCCGCCTACTCGCCAATCTTCAGCGAGAGCCTTGATTTCTCGTGCGTTGTGTTTGATCGGGACGGCGTGATGCTGGCCCAGAGCGAGTTCTCGCCGGCGCAGGTCGGCGCTATTCGGTTTGTGGTCAAGTGGCTGATCGCCGAGATCGGTGACGACATGTTGAAACCGGGGGATGTTGTGGTTCACAACGATCCGTACCGGGGCGGGGTGCATATGCCGGAGCATGTGGTGATCAAGGCGGTTTATTACGAAGGCGAGATATTCGGATACGTGGCGAACATTGCCCATATGTCGGAAATCGGCGGTCTGGCGCCCGGTGGCTTCGCGGCGACGGCGACCGAGGTGTACCAGGAGGGGCTGCGCCTGCCGCCGGTGTGGCTGATGCGGGGTGGTGAATACGTCCAGGACATCTGGCGGGTAATTATGACCAATCATCGCGCTCCCCGGTATTCGTGGGGCGATCTGCACGCCATGCTGGCCTCTTTGAATGTGGCGGAGCGAAGACTACAGGAAGTTCTGGAGACTTATGGGGCGGAAGGGCTGAGCACGATCTGCGCTGATTTGATGGCCCACGCGGAGCGGTGGATGCGAGTCGAGATAAGGGCGATGCCCGATGGCGAGTACTACTTCGAGGACTCCATCAGCAACGCCACCGATCCGCCGGAAGAAGATTGGTTCCGGCTGCGGGTGGTGATCGACGGCGACGGGCTGATCGCCGATTTCACGGGCAGCGATCCGCAGGGACCACATGTGATGAATTGCACCTACGGAGTGACGGCGTCGGCGGTGTACAACGCGGTGTTGCAGCTCGTCGATAACGACATTCCTCACAACGATGGCGTCTACCGACCAATCACGGTGATAGCGCCGCCAGGGACGGTGGTGAACGTGATCGAGCCGGGAGCGTCGGTGGCTGGCAACACCGAGACACACCCGCGGCTCTGGGCCATCGTGCTCGGGGCGTTGGCGCAGGCGGTGCCCGAGCGGGCGGCGGCCGCGACCGGAGGCTCATCCAGTAATTTCCTCTTCGGCGGCACCCATCCGGACACCGATCAATACTACGTTCACTATCACTTGGAGGGCGTGGGGTGGGGAGGACGGGCGGACGCCGATGGCAACAGCAACCAGGTCGTTCCCAACGGCAATTGTCCCAACACGCCAGTCGAGATATTCGAGACCCGGTATCCGTTTGTGCAGACCGCGTATCGGCTGCGGCGGGATTCCGGCGGACCGGGTAAGCACCGGGGCGGGCTGAGCACGGAGCGGATCATGGAGGTGCGAACCGACGACATCACGGTATCGGCGGTGTTCAACGGCATGGTCAAGAAGCCGCGGGGCCTATTCGGCGCCGGGGGCGGAGCCACCTCGGAATTGACGGTGAGACGGGCTGGGACCGACGAGTTTCTAACGTTTCGGGAGGCCTTTGGGACGCGCAGTAACTCCCGGTTCGCCAATATCAAGCTGACTCATGGCGATCAAGTGATGATCCGTACGCCCGGAGGAGGGGGATATGGATTGCCCTGGGAGCGGGACGTGGAACTGGTGCGGCAGGATGTTGAGGAGGACTTCGTTTCGGTTGCGGTGGCGGGGTCGGATTACGGAGTAGTAATGATGGAGAGTGACGGTGAATTCACGGTCGACGATCGGGCGACGGCGGCGCGTCGAGCGGAAATGCTGGCGGCCGCTGGCGTGGGGGATTCCGGATGAATGAAGGCGAGAAGAAGGCCGTCGTGCCAGGCTGGCGCAAGCTCAACTGGCCCTGGTGGGACACCCACGTGATCAATTGCCAGATGTGCGGGCAGATGATTCCGCGGGATGTCTGGGTTGCCGAAGACGGGCTGGAATTTTGTACCGAAGAGTGCGACGGTCTCTACCGGACCTACTGGCTGCCGCGCTACGGTCCGAACCGGAAATGAGGTTCGCGCGGGACCTGCGCTGATAACATTCGGGTAGCCGCCGGTGAAGCAGGTTCTGTTGGCGAGTTTGACCGACCGAATTGGATCGAGCCGTGACCGGATTCGGCGAACGGAGGTTCTGGATGCCCACGAAAGAACTGGCGGAAGCCACTAAACGGATGTTTCTACCCTTCATGCAGATGAAGGAGTTCACGGAAGACCCGCTGATTCTGGCCGAGGGCGATGGCATCTATGTGACGGATGTAGACGGGCGCCGGTTTATCGACGGGATATCAGGCATATTCACCTGCAATCTGGGCTACCGCAACGAGCGAGTGATCGAGGCGGTGAAAGCGCAACTGGACCGGCTGCATTTTCACCTGCTGATGCACTCCACGAACGAGCGAGCGCTGGAACTGACGGACCTGCTGTGTGAGATCACGCCGCCGCAATTCAACACTGTGCACCTAGTCAGCGGGGGTTCGGAGGCGACCGAGACGGCGATGAAGATCGCGCGTCAATACCACCGCCAGACCGGACAACCGGGCCGGTACAAGATCATCTCGCGCTACTGGTCGTACCACGGTGGCACGCTGGGCGCGCTGGCGGCGTCGGGAGGAGCAACGAGGAAGGGGGTCTACGAGCCGTTCCCAACCGGCTTTGTGCACATACCGCCACCGTTCTGCTATCGCTGTCCTTTCAACCTCGAGTACGGCGAATGCGGGATCGTGTGCGCCGAAATGCTGGACGAGGTGATCGTCGGCGAAGGGCCGGAGACGGTGGCGGCGTTTATCGCGGAGCCAATCATCGCCGCCGGGGACGGATTCGTTTGCCCGCCGCCGGAATATTTCAAGATCATCCGCGAAATCTGCGACCGGCACGGAGTGGTGATGATCATGGACGAGATCGTCACGGGGTTTGGGCGAACGGGGAAGATGTTTGCCTCGGAGCTGTTCGACGTCTGGCCCGACATCCTAGTGATGGGCAAAGGGATGAGCGGAGGCTATTACCCTCTGGCGGCGACGATGATCACGGACGAGATCGCGGGCGCTTTCTGGGGCGACACGGAGGAAATGGTGCAGTTCCATGCTGGCCACACCTTCGGCGGTTCGCCTCTGGCCGGGGCGGCCGGGGTGGCGGCGATCCGGGAAATAATGGAGCGGGATTTGCCAGCGAATGCGGCTTCCGTCGGTGGACGGATGAAGAAAAAGCTGGCGGCGCTGGCGAACAAGCACGAGGTCATAGGGCAGGTAACCGGCGAGGGATTGCTTTTGGGGATCGAGTTCGTCCGGGACCGGGCCACGCACGAGCCGTTCCCGGAAGGCGCGGCTTTCCCGAAACAGGTCGACCTGGCGTGCCGGAAACGAGGGTTGATCACACGTCCATCAACCCATGTGCAGATCATCGCGCCACCGCTGATCCTGACAGATGCACAGGCGGACGAGATAGTCGACACGATCGACGCAGCTATTGAAGAAGTTACGACGGGGATGGCGAAATCGAATGTCGGGACGGACAGGTAGACACGTGCGTCCGCGCCAGCGGGTGTGACCGTGGGCTAGCACCGGACCCCGGTGGTCGGAAACTCAAATGCGACGGTGGGTTGGAGTGATGAGTAGCTCGTTGATCTTCGAGCGCGGAGGTATCTGCGCGACGAACAGCACGGCGGCGGCTATGTCCTCCGGCTGAACCATCCTGGCCCGCTCCTTCGAAGATGGAACTTCCTCGCGAAGGTCGAGGTGCGGGGTGTCGGTCTCACCAGGATGGATGGTCGTGGCCCGAATGTGATTCTGCCACTCCTCGTCGTTGATGTTAATCGTCAGCGCCCGCATCCCGGCCTTGGAGGCGGAGTAAGCGGAACCGGCCATGCCGGACGGATTGAGGGCGGCCGTTGAGGCGATGTTGATGATCAGGCCCCCTCCGGCCTCCCGCATGGGTGGGATCAGCGCGTGGGCGAAATGGAAAGCGCCGGTGAGGTTTACCCGGATCACATGATCCCAGTCATCGGGAGCAATTTCGGCGGTGGTGCGGGGGGCGCTGTTGGTACCGGCGTTGTTGACAAGCAGGTCGATTTTTCCGAATCGGTCCAACGTGGCCTGGGCAAAGGCGAAAGCCGCTCCGCGGTCCGACACATCGACGGATGCGATGAGCACCTCGACGCCGTGGGCGCGAGCCGTTCCGGCAACGATTTCCAGCAGCTCGGCGCGACGGGCTGCGATGGCCAGATTCATGCCGGCAGCGGCCAATGTCTCGGCGATGGCGACTCCCATTCCGCTGCTGGCACCGGTTATGAGGGCGGTCTGCCCGCTCAAATCCATGTAAGTTCTCCCGAGGTTCGCTGAATGCAAGAAGTCACATTGTGGTGGGAGTGGGGGCCGGTGACAAGCCGGCGGAGGCGTTGAAATACGGGGTGGCTGCGCACCAATTGGATAGCTCGAACAGCGATGAGCACCGCGATATCTACGAGGATCTCACCGTGGATCGAGTTGACCTGCTGTTGATTAGCCCGGAGAGGCTCGCGAATCCGGGTTTTTGGGAACGGATGCGCAAGTGGCGAATAGGGCTTCTCGTCGTGGATGAGGCGCACTGCATCTCCGAGTGGGGGCACGATTTCCGGCCGGACTATCGGCGCATACGGGAAATTCTGGCGCTGATGCCGCCGCGGAGTCCCGCGATTTGCACGACCGCGACGGCAAACGCTCGAGTGATGGCGGATGTTGGCGATCAGATGGGAGAATCACTGCTCGCCCTTCGCGGTGGGCTGGATCGGCCTTCCC
>CAUYYU010000059.1:0-9284 GCA_963577415.1 Chloroflexota bacterium | reverse complement strand
CGACGAGATTTCATGCGGGATGGGTTGGGAATTGAGCTGCAACCTGAGGTCCTGCCATTCAGCGGGCCGCCTGCGGTGGTGCGCCCGTTTACTCTGTCACCTCAAAAGGTGATGCGGATCGAAAGGTAGGGTTGGACGTAAGCACTCGCAGCAGCGCTTCCTCGGCGTCCGGTTTGGTAACGACAGCGACCGCACCGACTTCTTTTGTTCGATCCATACCGGTGAGGCTGGCGTAACCCGTAAACATGACTATCCGGCAGTCCGGGTCGATTCGTCGGATGCGGGAGGCCACGTCCCATCCAGATAACCACGGCATACCGATGTCGGAGATCACGAAATCGTATGAACCGCGGACGAAGGTCTTGAGCGCTTCTTCGCCGGACGCCGCGGCCTCGACCAGGCAGCCATGCAGTTCCAGGTAGCTGAGCGTAGAGTCGCGCACGGACTTCTCATCATCAACGACCAGAATGCGCAAACCAGCGAGGGATTTCCTGAGTATGGCTACCCTTCCCTCCTGCATCTCCGCGGTCCGACCCGCCTTTTCGGCCCAGGGAAATGTGGCTGTAAACGTCGAACCTTCGCCGGGAGCGGATTCCACGACAATACCGCCGGCCATAGCCCGAAACGCCTCCTCGATGATGCTCAACCCCAGACCGTGGCCAGACTCCTTGGTCGTATAAAACGGCTCAAATATTCGCGATCGGGTGGCCTCGTACATGCCGACGCCGTTGTCCGAGACTTGGAGGATGGCATCGTCGCCCGCGGCTCTGACGGAGATTTCAATCTCGCCTGCGTGCTCGATGGCGTCAACAGCGTTGATGATGAGATTTGCGACGGCGTCGATGATGGCGTTCTCGCTACCCACCACATAGATTTCAGGCGTCAGATTGGCGGTAATCTGGATCGATTTCCCGAGTTCGAACGCCTCGTTGCGCCACTTGGAGGCTGTCATTCCGACCGCCTTGCGGGCTGCTTCGCCGATGTCAACGAGACGGGGAGATTCGTGCGAGGCCATGCCGGCGTATTCCTGAATGCGTCTGACCGTCGCGCCAATCCGATCGCAGGCCCGGCGCATCGATGCAAGGGCAGTGGTCTTCTCGGCGACATCGGTGTACCGCGGCAGCAGCCACAGGTTCGTACGGAGCATGGAGAGGGCGTTGTTGATGTCGTGGGCGACTCCCGCCGAGAGCTGACCTGGAGTACGGAGCTGGTCATCATCGCGTTCGCGAGCGGCTAGTTTGTCCCCCTCCATCGTGATGCCGACCTGGCCGCGAGTATCCGCATGAGCTCTGTATCGGACTCGTCAAAGGCTTCCGTATTGCGGGATCCGGCGTTCAGGGAGCCGACCGGCCGCCCGTTCACTCTGACCGCTGCGGCCATCATGGTCTGAATGCGGGTGGCTTCCGCGAACCAGGCCGGTGCTGGTCCAACGTAACTATCGACGTCATCTCTCAGGATGACCGTGGGCGGATCGTCATATCCAATAGATCGGGACGGATCGTGATATTGGATACCCAGTTGAGCCGCCACCGTGAGCTCGCCGGTCTCATCGATCGCCGCGAACATTGCTCGATCGCAGTTAACCACCTCTGAGATGCCGTCCAGGCAGGCCTCCCACATTTCTCGTGCCGTGGTCCGGGACGGCACGAGCGCGGCGATGTGGGCCAGGAGTTTGAGGCGGTCGGCCTGCATTTCCACACTTTCAGCTGATTCACTAGGTTCGCGTTCCTCGACATTGCGACTTGCCGACACGCCCAGCCGCGACGCCAGTATCTGCATGAAACCGACATCGAGTTCGTTGAACTGGTCAGCCCGATCGGACTCGGCACAGTGAATGCCACGGACGTTGGGGCCCACGACTACAGGCACGGCGACAAAGCTTCCCCGCCCGATTTTGTCGCTGAGGGACGGGCTGTCCCGCTCGATGAGATGGGTGAGCCGGTCGCGGATTAGCGGGTGGGTGCGGCGATAACGTCGATCTGGCTGCCGTGCTCATGATCGATCGTCATGTAGTAGGAGCGATCACAACTCACCACCTGCTCGATGGCTTCGACGCACATTGTCTCAATGTTTTTGAGCGGCCCGCCGTTTCCGATCGAGGTTACCAGGCGGGCCGCCAGCCGCAGGCGATCAGCCCGACCGGAGTGCCTACGATCAGATATTTCAGCTATCGAACTCATCGCGATGAAAACACGACAACGGCATGATCTCTCCTCCCTCTCCGCCTGAGTGGAATCGCGACCAACCGTCTGCGGCCTGCCGGGAAAACCGATGGCCTTAGGGGAGCGGCTGGTTTCCCAACTCATTCCGACTCAAACGGATATCTATATTCCCGCTTCGACTAGGAACGTCAGGCGCGGCCAATCTCGGCCCTGAGCCGGCCTACTTCGGGCCGGACTATTAACCGGCTGCCCGACGCTCACGTTTGTACTGCCTACACCTCCGGTCAGATGCTAAACGCGGTCTCATGTCGCTAGCGGAAGAACAGTCCAGTAAGACTGCGCACCGGGAAGTCGGCAACTTTAGTGACACCGTTGGTATCGCCGGGGTTTCCATTAGTCCCGGACTGGCCTTCGGCGCCGATGAGAGACGCGGCGGCGGAACCGTTGAAGACCGGCTTGCCGGTGCCGGTCGTGTCCCTCCCCGGGACGCGGAAGACGCCTTCCTTGCCAAACGGTTATCGCTGGCGCTATCGGACTATTGGAATTCGAACACCGCAGTTTGAATCGTCAATTGCGACAGGCCGGTGGTCTGGCGAAGTCGCGGTAGTCGGCTCCTCGCGGGGATGGAGAATCAAGTGCCGCCGGCGGAGGCGACTGCCGTGCGCGCACGGAATTGCCCCGCTCGCAGCACATGGCGTAGTTCGGTTAGGAAGATGGCGACTACAGCGAAAATAACGATCCATGCCAGGCCGGGGATGATCATCAGCGGCTTCACCCCGACAGTGTCGGCAAGCCAGCCGAAGCCCAGATTCATGAATGCCATGAAGCCTGCGGCAAGCATTGTAAATATAGACATGACCCGACCTCTGAAGGCGTCGGGAACCACCTGCAGGACCAGGGTGTTAGAGATGGTCATGTAGATCGCTTGGGTTGCCCCGGCGAGAACTGCTCCGGCGACAGCCACTGCCGGGGAAGTGGCGGAGCCAAGAATGATCATCGCTAGGCCACTTCCCATCCCGGTTATGGCGAGTGCGCCCCCCTGGAGAGACGGCCGACGGATCAAGGAGACGCCGAATGCTCCGACGATCGCCCCGGCGCCTATGCCCATTACGATGGCGCTAAATGTGTTGCTTCCCCCGCCAAGTCCTTCGGCCAGGCGTGGCAGTAACGACTCGTAAGCCATCGTGAAAGCGCAGTGAAACATGACACAACCGATGACGGTGAAGAGACGGGAATCACGCCGAATGTGAACGAGACCTCCCACGATGTCGCGGAATATTGAGCCTGTCGAAAGTGTCAATCCTGGGGATACGGCGGGCGGATCGGGGCGGTGTTGGATTCGCAGAAGTTGCAGCAGGGCACATATCAGAATCAGGGCCGCGAAAACAAATACGAAGCCCGCGCCGAACTTTGCAAGCAGAACCGCCCCGAATAGCGGCCCCACGATTCTGGAGCCGTGCTGCGAAATGCCGGTCAGAGCCACAGCATTGAGAAGGTGTTCGGCCGGAACAAGGTTTGGAAGCAGAGCTTGAACGGCGGGTTGGGCAAGAGCCATGGCCATCCCATGGACGATCGCGAGACCCACTACGTGCCAGACCTGTACCAGTTCAGCCAAGGTGAGTGCGGCTAGACCGGACGAAGAGACCATCATTATGAGCACCGCGATCAGCGCGAGTCGGCGGCGATCGAGCCGATCCGCGACCGCTCCGGCTATGGGGCCGACGATGATGAATTGAACCATTCCGGCGAACGTTACGATTCCGACAGCCAGCGAGGATCCGGTCATTTCGAATACGAGCCAAGCCCGGGCCAGCATCAGCGTCCATCGGGACGCCATAGTGAAGAATGAATATAAGAAAATTCGCCGATAGTCGGGCGATTGAAATGCCGGTAGGCGACTGCTCAACACGGTGAAAACGATCTACGATATCTGGCGACATTGGCTGGGCCGAGCTGGCCGTGCATTAATCTCGAGTGTGCCGTCAACCTCGTGATCCCCCTGTCCAGCGCTAGACTCTGATGTGCCGTGCTCTGGTCCCATTATCGTTAGGATTGGCCCGATTACCAACGTGACGGGACCCCTGTTACCGCCGCGGGGATACCGAAGATCGATGGAGATACCTGGTCTGTGAACCGACCAAAATTGAAAAAAAAAGCTTTCTCGACTCGGTACAAGCCGTGCGGGTGCGGGTGCGGGTGCAGGGATGCTTGACTATCAAGGTATCAGCCTAGAGCGGCTGCCTGAGGCTGGCATCCTTGTACGGGGTTCGCAAACCGTCTACGTCGACCCGTTCCGCCTCGAGGATTACCAGGTTTTTCCGGCCGATATCGTACTCGTGACTCACGCGCACGAAGGGCACCTGAGCCTGGACGATCTGCGGTTGGTATGCCGACCCGACACGATGATCGTCACGAACGAGGCGGTCGCGGTGAAACTGGCCGAAACGGACCTGCCGGTCCCGGACGTGCTGCCCCCGCGAGGCACGTTTACGGCAAGGGAGATGGATATTGAGGCGGTGGCGGCCTACATGCTCGAAGACGAGGCAAACGACGTGAACGGGATGACGACGGAGGGTACGCGAGATCACATCTTCGCGCATCCTTTCGACGCGGACGGGCTGGGGTTCGTGATCCAGATGGACGGGGTTCGCGTTTACCACGCCGGAGATACCGGGCTAATCCCAGAGATGCGGCTGATCAAGAATGTGGATATCGCGGTGTTGCCGGTGGCCGGGTGGACCGTCATGTCGCCGGATGAAGCGGCCGAGGCGGTTAAGACGCTGCAACCGGCGGTCGCGGTACCGGTGCACTATGGCCATTCGTGGGGTAGCGCGGAGGATGCTTACTTATTCCAGGGGATTGCCGATTGCCGGGTGGAGGTACTGTAGGCGGCCTAGTGGGGGTGGTGGCTACGGAGAATGGCGTCAACGCGTTCTTGAGTAACTCCCTCGGGGCCTCGGGCGGTGCTGACGGAGGCGGCGCCGACGGCGTTGGCATATTCGCAGGCGGCGGCCAGAGAAGCACCACGACTGTGGGCGGCCATAAGTCCTCCTCCAAAGGAGTCACCGGCGCCGATAGGATTCACAGCCTCGACCGGGAAGCTGGGTACAGCGATGAATTCTTCGTCGGGGCTAGGGTCGATCAGCGCACCATCAGCGCCGAGCTTGACGATGACAGCGCCTTGAAATCCCTCGCGAAAGCGTTTTCGTCCCTCTTCATACGAGCAATCTAGAACAAGTTTAAATTCGTAGGCGTTGCCGATGATGACATCGATGGCACCGTCGAGTTGCCCGATTTCGTGGAAGTTGAGCATCTCAGCTCCGGCCTGGCCTATGTCGAGTACGGCGAGGCCGCCAGCGGCGTGGGCGACGGCGGCCAGGGCGCGGATTCCCGGCACGATGGGGCGGTCGACGGAGAGCGAAAGGGCGGTGAGATAAACGTGGCCGCCGGGCCAGCTCAGCGCGAGGTCGCCGAGGTCGATGTGCTCGCCGGGATAGTAGTACGCCTGCCGGCGACCGTCGGCACCGACGGCGATGGTGTGAGTGGCGGTGCCGCCTACCCGCTCGCCGAGGAGTTCGACTCCCCTGGAGGTCAGCGCGTTTACGAGAAAGTCACCAAGTGCATCCCGACCGATGGGGCCGCCGACGGTGCAGGGTCCTGCAAGAGCGGAGTAGACGACTGCGGAGTTGGCGGCGGGTCCCCCTACCAGTAGGTTGGCGGGTTGGTCGTGCCAGACATCGCTGCGGGCGGTGAACTCGGTCTCGGGCGCCGGGAAGTGGTCGAGGCCGGAGATGCTGATGTCGGCGACGATGCCACCGACAAAGAGGGCGGGTAGCGGTGCGGCCATTGGTCAAGCGTCCCGAGGGAGCAGATCCTCGGGCCAGTGGTACTGGCCGAAGGCAGCGATGTGCGCATTGCGGCGCTCCGGGGCGAGTCCGGCGAGGGTTGTGGTGCGGACGGCCGAGGAGCCGGGATAGGCGGCGGCGAGGTCGCGGGCTTCGGCTTCGTCGGGGAAGAACAGCACCTTGCCGTTGGGGTCGGTGAAGGCAAAAAGCGGCACGGCGGCGCCGAAGAAGGCGGGCGGTTGGACATCGGGTCGGGCGGTGGGGGCGGCGCGGAAGGGGGAGATGCGGGCATCGGCCGCCGCGCACGCTTCGAAGAAGGCGATGACTTGGCCGTGCAGGCGGGCAGCGTCGGCGGGATTGTCGTCCAGCACGTTGTTGGTTTGGGCGGGGTCGGCGTGGATGTTGTAGAGCTCGGAGACGTGGCCTTCGGCGGATAGAATGAGCTGCCAGCGGGAATCGCTGATGGAGATCGGCTCAGGGAGGGTGTCGGGGCCGACCCAGCCATCGTGGTCGGCGCCGTAATCGGTCCAGGTGACGTTCTCGGATACGTCGAGGCCCCGGCCGAAGCGGCCCGAGATGGCGTGGTCGCGGAGTTCGTCAGTACGACCCTGGAGGACTGGCAGGAGCGAGCGGGCGTCGACGTTGCTGGGAACGTCGTGTCCGAAGGCGTCGAGGACGGTAGCGAAGATATCGACGTGCTGGCAGATCGCGGAGGTGCGCCGGCCGGCGGCGGCGGTGCCCGGAAGACGGATGAGGAGCGGGCAGCGGACGTTGCTTTCGTAGAGCGTGCCGAGTTGACCGCCCGGCTTGCCCTGCAGGTCGTGATCGCCGAATCCATGGCCGTGGTCCGTCATCCAGACGATCATGGTGTCGTCGGCGATGCCGAGCGCGTCGAGCTTTTCGAGCAAGTGGCCGACCCAGCGGTCGGAGTAGGTGCATAGAGCTGCGTATGACGCCCGGACATGATCGCGCTCGGGATCGGACATGTAGGTCGGCCGGCCGTAGGCCGGGTAGATGATCCAGTCGCCGGAATAATCCGGGTCGGCATAGCGGGCCATGTCGGTGGCGGGTGCGTCGAAAGGCTCGTGCGGATCCCACATGTCGATGTATAAATAAAATCCCTTGCGGGCGTGGTTGCGGTCCAGCCACTCCATGGCGGTCTTAACGGTTTTGCCGGCCATCCATTCGTCTTCGAATTGGCGGTTCTTGATGTTGCGGAGGTAAAGCTGGATGGAGTCGGCGCTCTTGAGTTTGTGCGGCGCGGCGAACTCCTGGTAAGGGCCTGGATCGGTGCGCCAGGAGTCCTGGTGCTGGCCGCGGACGCGATCCCAGCCGGTGAACCCGCGCTGGTAGTTGTAGCCGGCGTTGGTCATACCGGGGGTGTCGTGGATGAGCATGGATGTGTGGCCATGGTCAGTGAGAATCTCGGCCAGTGACCGGTCGTCGGTGCCCAGCGGCGCCCAGGGTCGGTGCGGGAACCCGAAGCAGCCGGTCCAGAGGTCGTATCGGGTGGGGATGGTCGGGTAAGAGCCTGCATAGAAGTTGTCAAACAGCAGTGACTCGGATGCGAGCTGATCGAGGGCTGGAGTGTGGATAAATTGGGACCCGCCGCCGGGGTTTTGCCACGGGGTTGGAAGGCCGTAGGCGTTGACATGATCGCGGCGGAAGCTGTCGTTCATGAGGACGATTACGTTCATGGGTTTCCTTCCCGGGCTCCAGTGCGAAAGTGGGATCGTCGGGGGGCATGATAGGTGCCCCGGAGGGAGACGCTACCAGAAATGGCCGCGAAGGCGGCTTGGATGGTTGACGAGAGAAAGCTGGCGAGACCCGGTCTAAAATCACTGGCCGATGACCGAAACTAAATGGGAGACGAGTGCCGAATGAGTGCGAAAACAGTTGGTTTCGTGGGACTGGGTGTAATGGGGCTGCCGATGGCGCGCAACGTCATCCGTGGTGGCCATGCGGTGGTGGGCTTCGATCTGAATCCGGCCGTACTGAAGGAGCTGGCGGCGGCGGACGGCCGGGTGGTGGACTCGCCAGCGGCGGCGGCGCGCGGGAGCGATCTGGTCATCACCATGGTGCCGAATCCGGAGGACGTGGAAGATGTGGTGCTGGGGAAGGACGGAATCGCGGATGGTATCGAAAATGGGGCGCTGGTGGTGGTGATGAGCACGATCGACCCGCCGAGTTCGATCCGGGTGCATGACCGGCTGCGTGCGCGTGGCATTCGTATGATCGAGGCGCCGGTGACAAGATCGTCGCAACACGCGATCGACGGCGAGTTGGGCATCCTGGTCGGCGGTGAGGCCCAGGACCTCGAGGTGGCCCGGCCGGTACTGGACTGCATTGGGACGGACATCACCCACTGCGGCCCGATCGGGACCGGGTCGGCGATGAAGCTGGTGAACAACATGCTGATGATGACGACCCAAACGGCGACCGGCGAGGCGCTGACTTACGGGCTGAAGGCGGGTCTGTCGCTGGAGACGTTGCACGAGGTGTTGGGGGGAACGCTTGCCTCGAATGCGACGTTGCACGGTCCGATGAAAAACGTCGCGCGGCGGCATTTTGAGCCGGGCTTCATGGTGCGGCTAGGTCAGAAGGACCTGCGGCTGGCGGTGAAGTACGCCTCGGAGCTGGGGGCGATGGCACACCTGGGATCGGTGACACACCAGATGTTGGCGCAGGCGAACGCTCGCGGTTTCGGAGCCGAGGATACGAGTGCGGTGGTGAAGCTATATGAGGAAGCCGCGGGGGTGGAGATCCGGGAGGAGGTCTAGGCCCGTCCTGCAGCGTGGGCCGCTACGCCCTGACACCGGGGTCGGTCATGGGGGTGGGGTCGAGGCCCCGGGCCAACTCCTCGTCGGAGAGGTCCGTGAGTCGGCGGGCGACTTCGGGGACGGTCTTGCCGGTGCGCACGGCCTCTTTGGCGATCTCGGCGGCGGCGGCATAGCCGATGCGCGGTGACAGGGCGGTGGCCAGCATGGTGTTGCGGTCGAGCCAGAATTTGGTCATTGCCTCATCGGCCTCGAGGTCGCGGACGCAGCGCTCGGCGAATTCGCGCGAGCCGTTGGCCAGGATCTGGATCGACTGGGGCAGGTTGTAAGCGATGGCGGGCATCATGACGTTGAGTTCCATCTGCCCCGCTGCCGCCGCCGCCGCGATGGTGGCGTCGTTGCCGAAGACCTGGTAGCAGATGATGTTGAGGCACTCGGCCAGAACTGGATTGACCTTGCCGGGCATGATGGAGGAGCCGGGCTGGATGGCCGGGAGTTTG
>CAUYYU010000058.1:0-9290 GCA_963577415.1 Chloroflexota bacterium | reverse complement strand
ATCCGCTCTTCGGCACCTTCGGCGAGGATCATCTCTTGAACGATCGGCAGGCGGTCGCCTTCGCGGAACATGTGCTCGGTGCGGCAGAGGCCGATTCCCTGGGCCCCGTAGCCGCGGGCCAGTTCGGCTTCCTCCGGGGTGTCGGCGTTGGCCCAGACCATCAGGCGACGTTGCTCATCGGCCCAGCCCAGCAGGCGTTCCAGTTCGGGGGTTATCTCACCGGCGACCAGCGGCGCCTCGCCGCGCATGACGTTGCCCGACGTCCCGTCCACCGTGATCAGATCGCCCTCGGCGATGGTCACGCCGCCAGCTTCAAAACTGCGGGACTCGAGGTCGATGTTCATCCCTTCCGATCCCACCACGGCCGGCAGGCCCAGCTGCCGGGCGACGATGGCGGCGTGGCTGGTGGCGCCGCCACGGGCGGTCAGGATGGCCTGCGCGACGGCCATCCCGTGGAAGTCGTCGGGTGAGGTTTCGGGTCTGACGAGGATCACGTCTTCGCCGTCTCGCCCGCGGCGATCGGCCTCATCGGCGTCGAAGATGGCTATGCCCACCGCGGCGCCGGGTGACGCGTTGAGTCCGGTCGCGATAGGCACGATCTCCGCGGCCGGGTCGATCTGCGGATGCAGGTGGGCGTCCACCTGCTCGGGTTCCACCCTCTGCAACGCCGTCACCTGATCGATCAGACCTTCATCCACCATGTCGACGGCGATTTTTACGGCCGCCCGGGGACTGCGCTTACCGGCGCGCGTCTGCAGCATATAGAGTTCGCCGTCTTCGATCGTGAATTCCAGGTCCTGCATCTCGCGGTAGTGCAGCTCGAGCTTGTCGGCGTAGTCTTGGAACTGTTGGTAAATCTCCGGCATGCGCTGTTGCAGGGTGGCGATATTCTCGGGGGTGCGGACGCCGGCGACGACATCCTCGCCTTGGGCGTTGAGCAGGTACTCGCCGTACAGAACCTTCTCGCCGGTGACGGCGTCGCGCGTGAAGGCGACGCCGGTACCGGAGGTGTCGCCCATGTTGCCGAACACCATCGTCTGCACGTTGACGGCGGTTCCCCAGTCGTGCGGCAGACTGGCGTAGTTGCGGTAGTCGACCGCCCGCTGGCCGAACCAGGAACCGAACACCGCGCGAATCGCGCCGTCCAGTTGCTCTTCGGGCTCCTCGGGGAAGTCGTGCCCGGTCTTGCTCTTGATCAGCGATTTGAACTCATCGACCACGACCTTCCAGTCGTCGGCGGACAGGTCGGTGTCGTCGTCTTTGCCCAGCGTGGCTTTCTGGGAGGTGATGATCCCTTCGAATTCTCGACTCTCCATACCGAGCACGATCGATCCGTAGCCCTGCACGAAGCGGCGATAGGAATCCCAGCCGAAGCGCTCGCCGTCGTCCCCGGTCCTGGCGATGACGCCCTGCAGGGTGGTGGCGTTCAGGCCAAGGTTCAGCACGGTGTCCATCATGCCGGGCATCGACGAGCGGGCGCCGGAGCGAACGGACACGAGCAACGGATTTTCCGCGTTGCCTAACTTTGCGCCCTTTTCCGCTTCGATCGACGCCATCGCCGTCCGCAGTTGGTCGGCCATGCCAGGCGGGAAGTCGCCCTGCCGCTTTGACAGGGCATCCTGGATTCTGTCGGCCAGTGCGCGGGGGAAATCGCCAGTTGTGTCTTTTTCGATCTCAGCGGTGAGTTCGTCGGCGAGTTCCTCGGGCAGATTTCCCGGGATCCGGAAATACTCAAGACAGGCTTCGGTGGTAATCGTAAAGCCCGGCGGGACCGGCATGCCCTCCCGGGTCATCTCCGCCGAACCGGCGCCTTTTCCTCCCAGGAGGTTGCGCATGGATTCGGTGCCCTCGGAAAACATATAGACCCATTGTTGCTCTGATGTCATCAGTGGGTTACCTCTTTCAAGCTCGTGGAAGTGGGGTGCCCGAAGATCGAGCTGGCCTAGATTTAGTCGCGTGCCTGGTTACGTGCCAACCAGTGTAATTGAGTGAACCTTGCCATCCCCACCGGGGAATCCGCGCTGTGTCACCAATCTATTAAGATGCCCATCGCGACAACATGAAGAACAAATCTCTCCTTGCGGTCGTCGCCAGTCATTTTGTGGTGGATTACACCGGCCAGGTGACGGCGATGATGTATCCAATCCTGGTCATCACGCTGGGATTGACGTACACCAACGTTGGCCTGGCCGCGGCCCTGTATATGGCCGTGAACGGCGTCTCCCAACCAATTTTCGGCTATCTCGGCGATCGTATCGGCCCTCGATACCTGATCGCCGCCGGCATCATGCTGCACGGGACGTTCATCGCCCTCGTCTCGCAGGCCTGGAGTTTTCCGTCGCTGCTGATAGTGCTGGCGGTGGCCGCCGTTGGGTCGGGCATGTACCACCCGCTGGCGATCGGCATCGCCAGCCGTTCGGCACGCCGGCTTAAAGGCACTGCGATGGGAGCTTTCTTCGTTGGTGGCAACGCCGGATTCGCGGTGAGCCCGGTGATTTCCGCCATCGCCCTCAAAGCAATGGGGCTGGACTACGCCTTGATTTTGATCGCTCCGGCGGCATTGTCGGTGACCCTGTTCCTGTTTCTCACACGGCATTCCGATCGGCCCGCCGCAGAGGTGATTCCGCCGCTACCTCTCACGCACCCGGGCGCTGCTCGCAACGGCGGCCTGATTTTCGGGGTGTCGGCTCTGGTCGCGGTGATGTTGCTGCGGGGACTGGCTTTCGGCGGGCTCACAGTATTCATACCCCTGCTCTACGGGGCGGCGGGACTGCCGGTCGAGGCGGCCGGATTGGCGCTCTCGTTTTTCCTCGGCGGCGTCGCCATCGGTACCTTTCTGGGTGGATTTCTCGCCGATCGAATCGGTAAGAAAGTCGTTGTGGTGGTGACGCTAATCGCGGCGACTCCGTTCGTGCTACTCGTGGCCTCGCAGCCCGGTTCCGGCCCAACCCTTATCGCCACTATCGTCGCCGGATTGACGCTCGGCGCTTCGCAGACGCCGACGGTGATGGCCGTGCAGGAGTACATGCCCCGCCTCCTGGGGGCCGCGTCCGGCCTGGCGCTGGGTTTTACGTTCTTCTCCCAGGCCGCCGGCCAGGCGCTGACTGGTGTGCTCGCGGATGTCCTTGGGCTCGGAACAGCTATGTCATTGCTGGCACTGGCGCCCGCTCTTGCTGTCGTCGCCGGATTGCTCTTACCGGGATCTTTACGCGCACAGGGTGCGGCTCCACGCTGATCCGGCACGTATTTTCTGAGGATGAGCTCTGCTGACCGTCGGAGAACTAGCACCTACTGCCGAGAGCCCAGCGCAGCGCCGCTGAGGCGAACGCAGGCAGCGCCAGCATCCGGCGCCACCTCGAGGGTTGCTTGATGAGCCGATACAACCACTCCAGCCCCACCGCTCGCATTAGCCTGGGAGCTCGGGGGACGTCACCGGCCATAAAATCGAATGTTCCTCCCACACCGATGGCAACGCCAACGTCGAGATTTTTCAGGTTGCGCGCGATCCAACATTCCTGACGTGGAGCGCCGAACGCCACCAGCAGGAGATCGGTATTGACGGCGTTGATGGCCGCGATTGTCTCCTCATCGGCAGCCTCGCCTGAATCGGCTTCTGACCAACCGGCGATCCGCAGGCCCGGATGCTGCCGCGCCAGCGCCTCGCCCGCCCGGCGGGCCACTCCTTCACGCCCACCCAGAAAAAATATGCTCCAGCCGAGCGCTCCCCCGATCTCGCCGAGATGCTCAACAAGATCCGCCCCGGCGACCCTTTCCGGGATGTCCACACCGGCCAGCCGGGCCGCGAGCACGACTCCGATACCGTCGGCCAGGTTGAGGTCGGAGTCCCGCAGAATCCTGGCGAATTCGTCATCTCGCCCGGCCAGCATGACGATTTCAGGGTTCACCGTGAACACTGCCTTTCCCGATCGCGACTGAACCCAGGCTGCAATCCACGCTGCTGCCTCACCCATTCGCGCCGGCGCGATGGGAATTCCCATCACCGCGGCTTGCACGGGTCTCCGTCCGCCTTTTACAGAAGTCATGCCGAATTCTCTGAGTGCAGCATCGCCACGATCTCTCGGAGCGCTTGCGCGGGCGAGATCCATTCCATGCACAGGGCGTCTCCGAAGGGGCAAATCGCCGGCGCTCGCAGGTCGTAGCAGGGGTGGCAGGGCAGATCGGTGACGATACTTATCGCACCGGGCCCGAATGGACCGCTCAAGCCCGGATCGGTGGGTCCGTAGATTCCCAGCGCCGGCCGTCCCAGCAGGGCGGCTAGGTGGAGTGGGCCGCTGTCGGCGGAGACGGTCAGATCGGCCGTCTCCAGCAGTGCCGCAAGCTGCGGAATGGATGTCCTCCCCGCGACGTTTTGATGGGGTTCGCCGTGCCCGGCGAGCAGTCGGGACCCGGCGGCGGTTTCAGTGGAGCCACCGGTGACAACGACCTCTACCGAATCGTCTCCGGCGAGCGAATTGATCAATTCTCGCCAGTGTCGTTCGGGCCAGAGCTTGGCCGAGCCGGTGCGCGCTCCTGGATGGATCACCACTCGCCTGCGCGACCCCACCGGCGCCAACTCCCGTCGCACCCAGTCCTGTTCTGCCCGACCCGGGGAGATCAGATTAGACGGCAGGTCGCTCCCGGGACGGCCGCCAAGTTGCCGCACCCAATCAATTTCGTGTTGCGTGCCAGGCCCCCGGCCTCCTGGAAAAGCGAAATCGAAATTTCCGGATGCCGCTTCGCCATCGAATCCGACGCGCCAGCGGGCCCCACTCAAACCGACAATCAGTCCGGAAAGCGGCCCGTAGAGCGAGATCGCCAGATCGAAGCCCTGCCGGCGCAAGGTGGTCACGAACTGGAGAGCGGTTCGCCAGCGTGACGGCCGCCCCCCACTCTGGAGGTGCGTCAGCGATGGAGCGTCCACAACCAGCACATCGTCCACGAAGGGGCACAACTTCACCAGCGGAGCGGATGCCGGGGTGGTGGCGAACACAACCGAGGCGCCGGGAAATCTTTCCTTCAAATCGAACGCCAATGGCAATGACATCGCCGTGTCGCCGAGTACATCGAATCGAACCAGGAGTATGGAGTCGGGGTCTTGTTCGAACGGCCAGAACGATCGTTCGTGCACTCGAGCAGCGCTACCAACCATCCCGGCCAACATCCCGACGCCGGGTTTTACGACCGCAGCGACCAGGGATTTGATCCGGCGTTTCAGGCGACCGGTCGACGGCAGCGGTACGACCGGGCTCACGCTATTCCCGCGGCGCCGGCCAGGGCCAGGCGCGATCGACTCCGCGCATCTCGGGCTCAACCTGGATCGCCACCCGGCCGGCCGAATCCGGGGCGATCCAATTGAAGAGCTCGATCTCCTGCCGCAACTGGATCAGGCGAGCTCGCATCCCTCTTAGGGACGAGCAGTGCTTCCGATACAGGACGCCCAGCTGATGACGCAGATCCATGCCGGGATCATTCAGCATTCGATCGCGCTCCTGGCGCATATTTTGCCCGTGCCTCTCAATGTCCACTTGTATGGCATCGCTGGCGGACTCGATTTCGTTACCGAGTTGAACCCAATCGGGCACGACCTCGCCCAGTTTCATCAGGTGAAACGCCATTCGCCGGGTCTGGTCCTCGAAGGCGTTTTGGTCCAGGCGGAGTGGTTCGCCCGCACCCGCAAGATCGGCAAATTTCCCCTCTTCGATAGCTCTCCTGATCTGCCGTTCAACTTCCAGCCCGCGCTTCATCGGGTGGATATCTTCCCAGAGAAGATCGGTGGGTCGACCTCACGGGCCAGTCCCTTTGCTTCGCGGGCCTCGGCCGCCACGAAAATGCTTCCGGTCACCAGTATCGTCTCATCGTCCCCCGCCCCTGATTCCGCGGCTGCCAGCGCCTCCTGCACTGAGTTGAATTCCCGGGCGGGAACGTCAATGTCGGTCGCGGTTCCCAGGAGAGCCGACGCCCGGGCCGCCCGGGGATGATCTGAGGCGCACAGGTAAACGCCAGCCACCATCGGGGCGAAAACCAGCAGCATCGAAAGCGCATCCTTGTCCGCGCCGGCGCCGAACACCAGATGGATATCGCCGGCGCCCATCTTGACCAGGGCATCCCGAATACGCAGGCAGGCGTCGGGCGTATGGGCTCCGTCAACCACGAGTAACGGCCTCCGCCGAAGCGTCTCGAATCGGGCCGGCCAGGCCGTATTTTCCAACCCTTGAACAATGTGTTCAAACTTGATGTTCCAGCCCGACTGGGCGAGTTCCCTAGCCGCGCCCACCGCCGCCGCCGCATTGAGCAGTTGGTGTTCCCCCAACAGCGGCAATCTCACGTCGTAGCTCTCGTTCGCCATCCGCAGGCGACAGCCCAGCAGCGGGCGCCGGTTGGACCATTCAATTCCGCCATCGGATTCCAGACGGAGCTCTGAGCCGGGTCCGACGACCCGCAGAGGAGCTCCCAGTTCGCGGGCTCGTCGCTCGATCACATCCATGGCGTCGGGCGGTTGGGGAACCGTTACTACCGGACGGCCCGGCTTGATACTCCCAGCCTTTTCGCCCGCGATCTCACCCAGCGTGTCTCCGAGAATGGCCCGATGCTCCAGCGACAGCGATGTGATGATGCTCACCGCCGGGTTGATCACGTTGGTCGCGTCCCAGGTCCCGCCCAGTCCCACCTCGATCACCGCAAGATCGACTCCAGCTTCCGCGAAGTGGTCGAACGCCGCTACCGTCGCGATCTCGAAAGTTGTTGGGTCACCTTCCTCGGGATAACGGTCAGCGCATCTCGATACCGCCCCCCCGACGAGCTCCATCGACGAAGCGAAATCCCCCGGGGATATCGGTCGTGAATCCACCATGATTCGTTCCCGAAACGTGTGGAGGTGAGGCTGAGTGTAGAGACCCACCCGCATTCCGGCGGCCGCAGCGATCGAGCCCAGCATCGCCGCGGTCGAGCCCTTCCCATTGCTGCCGGCCACATGCACGAATCTAAGCCGGCGATGCGGATTTCCCAGCTCGTCCAGCAGATGCTCGACTCGCTGAACCCGATATCTAGCCGGTGAGCGATCCGAGAATCCGACGCCCCGCTCCAGGTCGGCAAAGCTGTAAATGTACTTGAGCGCTTCCTCGTACTTCATGTGCGGTGATTATGCCGCCGATCGCCGATCAGCCTCAAGGATTTCCGGCCCAGACCCCTTCCGGCAAATCCTGGAGAAAGTCCTCACGCGATCGCCAGACGTTGACCGCCGCGGAATCCTTCAACCGAGCCGCCAGTTGCGAAACCGTCATCGCCATTCCAGGAGGCTTGAATTCAGACTGGAGTTCCGCGAGCGGGAGGCACACAAAAAGCCGCTCCCCCAGCCGAGGATGGGGGATTTCCAGTTCGGGCGTATCCAACCTGAGCAATCCGGCCGTGAGAATGTCGATGTCTATCGGCCTCGGTCCCCAACGCTCGCCGGTTTCTCGGCCCATGTCCAACTCGATCGCTTTAGCAAATTGCAGCATCTCCAGCGGCTTTTTCTCCGCCTTCAGCGCACAAACCAGATTGAGATAGTCGGCCTGTTCCGGACCTCCCACCGGCTCCGTCTCGTAAATAGAGGAAATCGCGATGGGTTCGGTGTCCGCGGCCAATGCGGCCAGCGCGGAGATAATTTGCTGCAATCGATCGCCCAAATTCGAACCGAGCCCGAGGAAATAAGTGAAAGTCACCGGCCGCCTCCGTTCAGAGCCGCCTGCTGCCCGCCTGTCGGTGCCACAATATGCGATGTGTCACGCGATTGGTGTGGCCGGACCGACCGAATTTTGAACGAGGGGAAGGCTGTTTGGTCAGGATACTGGCCGTAACAGGATGCCCGGGACCAACCTTTGGAAGGGTTGAGAATGCGGCGTGGACTCATCTTTGTGAAGAGAGCCCCGAAACGATAAATAAATTTTCACGGCGTTCCTGGAGAAGGACTGCGGGCTCCGCGCGACTGCTCGGCCCGGTGCTGGCAGTGGCAACCGCCATTGTCCTCGCCTGGTGGGTCGTCTCGCTCCCCCGACAAGGGATCGTCCCACTAGCGGCGGCGGTGGTCGGGGTTGGGATGTTGGCGCTAATCGCCGGCAAGGTCGTCCCCCGTCCCCACCCGGGCATCGGGCTGGCCCTGCTCGTGGCCGCCGTTCCGTTGCGGTCGCTGCTGGAGGGATCACTCGCTGGTTTCAGGGTCGGCATCACTGAACCGCTTGCTCTCCTGGCGTTGTTCTGGATGATCGCCTTCCGGCAACCGGGGTCGCTTCATCTGTCCCGTCTGCTGATCGTCGCCGGACTCTTTTTCGGCTACGTGGCGATTTCCGCCTCTTGGGCCGCCGCGCCGGATCAGTCCCTGAAGGAGGTTGCGAAATGGGGGCAGGTCGCGATCGCCCTGGTCGCGGCCATGGATCTGGCCCGCAGGCCGGCCGATCTCAAGCCCGTCGTCCTTGCCGCAGGACTCGTAGTGGGTGCAGAGGCCCTATTCGCCGGCGTCAGGTCCGTCCTCGCAATTGGCCCGGAGTCGTTCCGCGTCGGCGGAATCGCACGCGCCTACGGCACCTTCGAGCAGCCCAATCCGTTCGCCGGTTATCTGGCATTACACCTGCCCTTCGCTCTGGCTGCTTTCACGGTCTGGCGGGGCAAACGGCGATGGGCCTCTTCCATTGTGGTGGGTCTCATCCTGGCTGGAATCGTGCTGTCGCTGTCCAGAGGAGCCTGGCTGGCGGGGATAGCCGGTTCGCTGACCGTGTTCTGGCTGGCCGGTAGGTATGTGCCCCTTACGCTAAAGCGGATGGCCCTGGCCGTGGTGCTTGTGGCGGCGACCCTGCTCCTGGTTGCCGGCCGAAGCGTGGCTCCCGGCCCGGCCCTCTCGGTCCTGAGCGGCGAAAAGGACGTCATTGAGATTGCCTCGAATCCGGGCGACGCCGACTTTGCAATCACGCAGCGAATCGCCTTCTGGGTGGCCGGGGCGCGGATGGTCGCCGACCGTCCGCTTACCGGAGTGGGGGCCGGCAACTTCGATGAAAGATACCCTGATTACAACATCGGAATATGGGGCGAGTCGCTTGGTCACGCCCATAATCTGTACCTTAATTTGGCGGCTGAGACAGGACTTATCGGAGCCGGTTTGTTCGTTGTATTTCTGGCTGGAGTGCTGGCGAAGGCGGTGCGATTCAAACCGAAGAGCCAGCTTGAGCAGATACTGATGGCCGGCGCCGCCGGCAGCCTCATCGCCTTCTCGACCCACAATCTGGTGGACAGCATGTTTGTCGGCGGTCTGGGGGTAATAT
>CAUYYU010000057.1:0-9298 GCA_963577415.1 Chloroflexota bacterium | reverse complement strand
CTGGACCCGGACGATCCGTTCGTGGCGGGATTCGAGTAGGGGGATTGTTGAAGTCACGGATGGCGTGAGTTTGAAGAGATATCTCGTCCGCGGAGCGTTGGCGGCTAGCTTGCTGAGCTGGGTGGTCGGGCGGGCACGGCCGTGGGAGGAATTGCTGGCGTTTCTGCTGGTGTTCGATAGGGTAGCCGGGCTGCATCTGGTGGCGATGGACGACCTGGCTAGGTACTGGAGCATCGCGGAGGACATCGTGGGCGGGCGGGGATATCCAGCGTGGGTGGGGGCCGGGGGCATCGCGCAGGCGGCGGAAGGAGCACTCTGGGTGGACCCGCCGGTGTTTCCGCTGCTGGTGGCGGCCTCGTTCGGGGTGGCGGGACACTTCTACCACAGTGTGCAAATCCCGATCGTGCTGGCCAATGTGGCGTTGCCGGCGCTGCTGTTCGTGGCGTTTCGAGCGCTGGTGGGTCGGGACGACATCGCGCTGATGGCGGTGGTGGGAGCGGTTTCGTCGGGGGTGGAACTACAGGCGGCGAGGATCAGGGCGAAGAGCGCGGCGACGGCGATGAGCGTGCCGGTCTTCAGTGTCATTTCCCGTCTTTCAGTAGGTGCAGCCGGATAGTTCTATATTCGGCGAAGTTAGCACTCGCGCCCCGGCGACGTTGACAACCGGTTAATAAATGCCGGGTCAGTCGGCGTGATGGTGGTGGTAGTGCTCGGCGAGGAGGTCTTCGCCCCAGTCGCTGCCGTAACCGCGCCAGACGGAGTGGACGTGATTGGCGTCGTTCTGGGTGTTGTCGTATTCAACGAGGAAGTCGGGGCCGGCGACGTTGTAGTAGTGCCCCTGGCCGGGGGTCTCGGGCCCGGCCCAGGCGAAGGCGGCGGCGTCGAGTCCGGAGGCTTCGATGCGACGCCACTCGTTGGCGGACACGTCGGCGGGGGAGCGTTCTACGTAATGGCGGACGAGGTTGGCCAGATGGGTGCGCTGCTCGCCCTGCATGGCGGAAAAGGTGAGGCCGGAGGGGATGGCGTCAAGGCCGACGGTGCGGTAGTTCCCGGTGAGGATGTCGGCGGGCGCGATGGGGTCGACGATGGAGATCTTCTTCTGATCCGACGAGAGGGAGCCAAGGAGAGCGCGGGCCAGGTCTTCTTCTTCGGCGAGGATGCGATGCCCGAGGCTCGGGCCGTGGCGAACTTCGGCGGGGTTGGTTCCGAGGAAAAGGGGAAGGGGGCTGATGAAGTCGCCGTCGATGACGGTGATGTGAATCCCGAGGTGATGGCCGCCGATTTTGAATCCCCAGGGCTGTTTTTGGCCGGGCTCGCCGTAGATGGTGACGTAGTAGAACTGCGGATCACGGGGGAGCATGACCTCGGTGGGATGGTGGAAATGGTTGAGCGATTCCCACTCAGCAAGGGTGGTCTCGAGGTACATGATTTCGCGAGCTTGGCGGGCGCCGCGTTCGCTGAGGGCGAGGTCCATGATGGCCAGCGCCAGTTGCCGCTGTTTGGGCTGGATGGAGTCGAAGCGGAGACCGCCGCGACGGACGGGGACGTAGCTCCATTCGTAGCGGATGTCGTCGTCGAAGGGTCGTTGGGCGAGTTGAAGTTGCGCGTCGTCGAGCGACTTGAGGAAGGCGCCGGCGGCGCCGGCGAGATCCTGAGCGCGTTCGGGCGTGCGTTCTGTGCCTGCCATTCCTGCCCCCCGGAAGTTGTGGCGTATCCACCCGCATGGTACCGCGTGGGGACGGATGCTACGAGGTGTGGATGGCGTGAGCCGGTGTGGCCTGCGCGGGTGATTTGAGGGTGAAGCCACGGCGTGGTGGGGGTCGGGGCCTTGGCGCGGGTCGCGTGGGGGAGGATAATCGGGGCAGGTTGGCACAGCGAGGGGGACTGAGATGGCTATCGCGCCGGATGAACGCAGGACGGTGGAGCGGACGGAGAAAACGGGCGTTTCGCTGGTGGACGCGGACGTGCATAACTACCCGCGATCGATGGATTCGCTGACGCCGTACATGTCTCAACGGTGGGTGGAGTATGTGCGCCAGACCGGGTTTGTGACGCCGCCGAAGGACGAGTATCCGAGATTTTATGAGAGTGCAGCGCGGCGCGATGCCTGGCCGCCGAGCGGCGATATACCCGGGTCCGATCCGGCTTTCGCGAGAACCCAATTGTTGGATGAATGGGATATTGACTACGCGGTATTGAATCCGCTGTACGGAGTGTCGCGGGTCCACAATCTGGATTTTGGCAACAGCCTGATGCGGGCTGTCAACGAGTGGACGGCGCACGACTGGCTCAATTATGACAAGCGGTATAAGGGCTCGATCGTGGTCAATTTTTCAGATCCACCGGCAGCGGCGGAGGAAATCCGGCGGGTGGCGGCCGATCCGCGATTTGTGCAGGTGCTACTGCTGGCGCGATCGCCGGCGCCGTACGGAAGGCGGGAGTTTCGACCGATATTCGAGGCGGCGGTGGAGGCGGGCCTGCCGATTGGGGTGCACTTCGGTGGGGGTGGGGGTCCGATCACGGCGACGGGCTGGCCGTCCTTTTACATAGAAGATCATACGGGGATGGTGCAGTCGTTCGAGGCGCAGGTCCTGAGCATGGTTTGCGAGGGGCTGTTCGTGGAGTTTCCGACGCTGCGGGTCGTGCTTATTGAAAGTGGGTTCGCGTGGCTGCCGCCGCTGATGTGGCGGTTGAATAAGAATTTTCGGGGGCTGCGGCAGGAGGTGCCGTGGCTGAAGAAAATGCCGAGCGAATATATCCAGGAGCACTTTCGGGCGACGACGCAACCGATGGAGGAACCGGAGAATCCGGAGCACCTGTTGCAAATCATGGACATGCTGGGGCGGGACGACTTCTTGATGTTCGCGACGGATTATCCGCACTGGGATTTTGACGCGCCGGATCGAGCGATCCCGGCGATCATTCGCGGCGAACGGCGGGACGGGATCATGTTCAAAACGGCGATGGAGATGTACGACTTTGAGCGATCATGACGCTGGGGCGGTTGCCGGGTTCGAGATCGGAGAGCTGAAGGAGGTCGAGGTAGGCGGGCGGAGGATGGTGTTGGGTAGAAATAAGGCCGGCTATTTCGCGCTGGCGAACACCTGCCCGCACCAGGGATCGCGGCTTTCGGCGGGTACCCTGATTGGGACGGCCATCGCGGACGCGGCGGGGAAGATTAAGTACGGCCGGGACGGGACGATCCTGCGCTGCCCGTGGCACGGATGGGAATTCGATGTGGACTCGGGGCGCTCGCTGTGCGAACCGGAACGCACGCGGGTGGCGGCGTACGCGGCGCGGGAGGAGGACGGCCGGCTGCTGGTGACGGTGGGTAGCACCGGACGGGGGAAATAATGGCACGGCTATTCGGACGCGAGTACACGGCGGCTGAGCTGCTGGAGAATGTGGGCAACATCTCGCAGATCGCCGGGACGCGTCCATATCGAATCGAAGGCGGGGCGGCCGACGGGGTCAGCGGAATCGACGTGTACACGGGATCGGGGCTGCGCTTCACGGTTCTGCCGGGGCGAGGGATGGACATCAGCCACGCTTCGTACAAGGGGATTCCGCTGGCGTGGATTAGCCCGGCGGGGGAGGTGTCGGCGCACGCGTATGAACCGGCCGGGTTTGGCTGGTTGCGCACCTTCGCGGGCGGCCTGCTGACGACCTGCGGGATGAGTCATGTGCTGGACCCGGCGACGGAAGACGGGGTCGACTACGGCCTGCACGGGCGGGCTTCGACATTGATCGCGGAGAAGGTGGGAACGGAGGGGTGGTGGGATGGAGATGAGTACCGGCTCCGGATGAAGGGCACGACCCGGGAGGGAGCGTATCTGTCGGAACAGTTCGAGCTGGTGCGGACGATCTCCACGAAGCTGGGCGCGAATTATCTGCGGATAAAAGATGTGGTTACGAACATCGGGCACCGGCCGCAGACTCACATGTACCTGCATCACATGAACATCGGGCACCCCCTGTTGGGGCCGGACACGGAGCTGGTGGCGAGCGTGCAGGGAATGCGGGTGCGACCGGACTTTCAGCAGGATGCGGAGGACGACTGGTCCCATTTCGGCCCGCCGGGACTCGACTTCCCGCCGAAGGTCTTTGCCCACAACCCGGTGGCTGACGCCGACGGGTACGGGTACGCGGCGATGATCAATGAGTCGCTGGAGACCGGTCCGCTGGGAATCGCGTTTCGCTACGGGACGGACAGTTTCCCATTTTTGAATGAATGGAAATTGCTGGACCGGGGCGACTATGTGGTGGGGATCGAGCCGAACAACGCCGGGATTCTGGATCGGCTGGATGCCCGGGAGGCCGGCGATCTGCGGATACTGGAGTCGGGCCAGGCGGTCGTGTATGAGAGCGAGATCAGGGTGCTGGACGGGATGGGAGAGATAGGTGAATTTCGCGCCAAAGTGGCGGGAGTGATGGAGGGGAGCTGACCGCGGGCAGGCGATCTGGACGGCGCGAGATCGGCTGCGAGCGGCGGGCGGCTAGAAGAGGTGCTCGCAAGCGACGGGGCAGCCGACGCAGCGGAGCCGGAGCCGGCCCATTTTCAGGCTCTCCCCCGGGTGGTTGGTCAGAACCGCCCGGCCGGAGCGGCGATTTTGGCGATGATTCGCCTAGTCGTCAGCCCATTACGGGAAGAATTGCTTCCAGCTCTCGTAGATGAATACGACCTGCATCTCGGTGGGAATTGTAGGCAAACCGGTGATGACGTTGTCAATGGTTCCCGAGAGGAAGTCGGAAGCAAGCAGGATCTTGTGCATGATGCCGTACTCCATGGCATTCATCATCGAGTGCCAGTAGCGCCAGGGGCGGTAATGGAGGGCGGAGATATCGGTGTAGAGGTTCGGCGACTCAGAAACCGGTCGCCCGGTGGCGAGTTCAACGTGACGGCGCCGGCCGGCGCCTGTGCAAGAATTCGCGGGCGGCGGAGACGACGTGAGCTGGAAGTACCGGAAAGTAGCTGCACATGAAAGACGGGGCGACTGTTTACCAGTATCAAGATCTGACCAGGGACGAGGTGGCTCAAGTGGCTCCGGAAGCGGTGGTGGTATTTCCCACGAGCTCGACGGAACAGCACGGGCCGCATCTGGCGGTGCGGGTGGATGCGCTGCTGGTGGGCGAGGTGGTCCGCCGGGCGATGGAGCAAATCGAAATATCCCGCCCAGTGGTGCTGCTGCCGTCGCTGGTGTTCGGTGCCTCGGATCACCACCGGCCCTGGGCCGGGGTGCTGTCGTTGAATCTGGACACCTACATGCGGGTCGTGCGTGACATCTGCGAGTCCCTGGCGCTTAACGGATTTCGGCGGGTGCTGCTGGTGAACGGCCACGGCGGCAACGACGCCCCGAACATAGTGGCGGCGCGTGATGTGGTGAATCGCTTCGACATCCGCATCGACGCGCACTCGTACTGGGATATCAACCGGGAGGCGCTGCTTGCCCTGACGCCGGCCGAATTCGGCAACGTTCCGGGGCACGCTTCGGATTTTGAGACTTCTTGCGTGCTGGCGGCGGACCCGGATGTGGTGCGTCCCGATTTCGAAGCCCTGATACGGGGGGCGATGGAAAGCATGGGCGGCAGCGAAGATCCGGCCTACGGCATCGCCGGGCCGGCAGGCGGGCCCACGCTGGGCATAAGCGACGATTCGAGCCATGCCAACGCGGAAATTGGCAAGGCGTTACTGGCCCGGGCCGGGCAGAGTCTGGCCGAGTACATCGGTCGGGAATTCGGCGGCTAGCGGCGGGAGCGACGGAGCCGGGCGGGTCAGTCGAGGGCCGCGATCAGTCCGCTGATGTAGCCGATGGCGTGAGCACGGGCGCGATGGCCGTAGTCGGATTCGTTGACGATGGTGGGGATGTGATCGTCGATCAGGTAGCCATCGAAACCGGCATCGCGGAGGGTGCGGATACCCTCGGAGAGGTTCAGGGTTCCCGACGCCGGTGCGCATTCGTCCTCCGTTCGAATCCGCGAACCTGATCGATCCGGTTTTCGTGCCGTCGCTCAAGTTGGCGATTTGTCAGGCGCCAGCGCCTCCACGCCAAGTGAGCGCCGGCGCCAATCGCTGCATGATGGTGTCCAGAGCCATCCGATCCATGCCGTCGATGCGCGCCCGCCCCCGCAATCGCATGGTCGGGGTCGCTATTACCCCGCGCCGGCAGAGCACCTCTTTGTATGCGGCTACCCCGTACATGCTCTCGAAGAGCAGCACGGGCAGGAGCCGTTCCCAGCGCTCAAGCGCCTCGTCGGATATCAGCGGCGTGCCGTCCTGGCCGCGCGGACTGCGCTCCAGCGCGTCCCAGATGCCCACATAAACGTCGGTGAAGTGGCTTGCTGGCATGGTCCCGCACGCGCCTCGCCGGTACTCGTCCAGCAAGTACCTGCCGCCCATCCCACCCATCACCCCTTCGCAGGCCGTGCCGGCGAGCTGGAGCAACTTCCCAATGGCCGGTCCGGGCGGCATCGTCTCCTGCTTCACGTATTTGACGGTTGGGACTTCCTGCAGCAGCCGCGCGACCAGGTCCAACCGAATCTTCACCCCCGCGGGTGGATCGTTGTTCTGGATGAACACGGGAAGCTCCACCGCTTCGCCCAGCCGGCGGTAGTAGCTGTCGATGTCGTCGTTATGAACCGCCGCCTGGGGTGGCATCGCCATCAGCGCGTCGGCCCCGACATCCTGGGCCTGGCGAGCGCGTTCGATCGCGTGCGCGGCCGATACGCCGGTGATCCCCGCCACGAGCGGCACGGCCCCATCCACCACCTCCACTCCGAGCCGCACCACCTGGTCCCGTTCGGCGTCCGACAGCGTGAAAAACTCGCTTGAGTTCACCGGCATGACCACTCCATGCGCCCCGGCCTCCACGGTGAAGGCCAGGCACCGGCGCAGGCTGTCGCGGTCGAGAGACCCGTCTTCGTGGAAGGGGGTGACCGGGATGGCGAATACTCCGCGAAAGCTATTTTTGGCAGTCATTGAGTCCTCCCCCGGATGTCCGCGAGTTCCGCGCAATTGGCGCCGCGCGGCAATATGGAAACGGATTTCTCGTTGGCGGTCAATATCCAGAATCTATACGACGCCGGTGTCATCGCAGGAGATTCTCCGTTTGGGTGGAGTGGGTTTTTGGTATTGGTGGTTGGAAATTTTGGGGCTTAGTCCAATCGCGAAATATATGACAGGCCGGGATCCAATGTCTGCGCAGTGGAGGAATGGGGGGCACGTTGCCGTCCTCGACGAATGTCCCCCGTATCGGAATGCGGTGAAGAAGGCGGAGATCAGTGGCGGCCCGGCGGGGGGGGATTCCGAGAGTGAGAGCAACCGGAGGGGTTGCGCCGGGCCGCCCTGGGGACCGGCCATAAAGAAAAAGGTCCGGCGACACACGGCCGCCAAGGCTGGTAGCTGAAATCTCGTTGTCGTTGAACCGTCGGGCCGCGGCGCGCACCGGCTATTCCCGGACCGAACCCCTGGATTCCGATCGGTCAATCGTCATTCTTACGATCAACCTCGGCAGCTTGCTACCATTACCCCTTGGGGCCGGTAGCTCAGTTGGCAGAGCAACGGACTTTTAATCCGTGGGTCGTGAGTTCGAATCTCACCCGGCTCACCCTCGTTTGAACCTGTAGAGTTGGATTCATAATGGCTGGAGTGGTGATGGTTTCCCGTATATGGCACCTACTATGGCACCTACTGGCTCATTCTTAGATCGAATAAGGCCTAGGCCAACAGCTCGTTCATGCGGTCCGCGACCTCGTATTTGATCCGTGGCATCACGTGACCATATGTGTCCTGAACCAGTTTCTCTGAGCTGTGGCCGAGAATTTGTGCCACCTCACCTGCACTAAATTTCTTGCGCAGCATGATGCTCGCGGCTGTGTGGCGCAATCCGTGGAACTTGATTCGTCGTAATCCAGCCTTCGCGAGCATTCGCGCGTAATCTTCAGACAGCCTTTTTGCATGATATGGCCCT
The DNA here is from genome assembly GCA_963577415.1 of Chloroflexota bacterium. Classification (GTDB taxonomy): domain Bacteria; phylum Chloroflexota; class UBA11872; order UBA11872; family VXNJ01; genus JASLPR01. Next base: position 1,331 of record CAUYYU010000057.1, on the reverse strand, counting down.
CCCGTTGTGGTGGGAAAAACAAGATCAAGTCCGCTTACAACCCGGGCCTTTGATTGGCGGGCGCGATGTTCCCGGAGGGCTGATCGTACGCTGGGCGGTAGTACCAGTGTTCTTTGGCTGGCCATACTCTTGGGGGGCTTGAAATGGAATCGCCCTTCAGCCCGTACCAGTGTGTGGCGCACATGGATGATCCCCTGATCGAAATCCAAGTCTTTCCATCGCAGCGCCAATATTTCACCCTGGCGCATCCCGAGGGTGATTGCGAGCTGGTACAGGGCCTCTAATCGTTCGCCACGGACTGCTTTGAGTAATTGCATAGCTTCCTGGTCGGTGAAGAAATCCTGCTCTTTTGTAGCAACTCTTGGGGGAGTGACTAGCTTTGCTACATTGCGGTCAATCAGTTCTGAACGCACCGCCTCGCTCAATGCGGCCCTAAGCGTACGATGAACACCAGCGGCGGCTTGTGGCGATATCTCGCGTGCTAACTCGTTCACCATAGTTCGGACATGGACCGGCGTTAGTTGCTCAAGCTTGAAATGCCCGATCCTAGGCACGATGTGTAATCGACACTTATGTTCGTACCAGCGGTAGGTCGTAGGCGACAGTCTTGGCGCTATGATCTCCGCCAACCAGTGGCTGATGAACTGCTCCACGGTTTGCTCCCTGGTTCCCACCAGGCGACCCCGATCCCTGTCTAGCCTCGCCTGCTGTAGGCGCTCCTCTACTTCCTCTCGCCGTTTGCCAGTGACGCGCTTGAATACCTGCCTGCCATCGCGCCATCCGATAGTTATTTTCCCTACCCACCTGCCGTCCTCACTACGCTGGAATATGGAGCCTTCACCGAGTCCCCGTTTCTTAGCTCTACGCGCCATTATTCCCACCATTAATTCGCTGTTCTAGCAGGGCAACAGCCAGGTCAAAGTCATCGTCGCTATCCCTTAATGCCTGTTTGCACTCTTCCAGAGCTGCGCCGGTCCGGCTATGCAGGCGCTTTGGATCTCTGTGTCTCTTTAGTCGCTTCTTTGCGGCGCAGGGTGACTCCTTACTCATTGTTGGAGAGGGGCAATAATCCCGCTTGTCATGCGGTGTGATGAACAGACTTCCGCACTGGTCGCATTTCTTTAGGTGTATGCCAGCAGCGCCACTGGCCATGTTCATGAGATGCAAATAACAAGCCTGGATGGGTGCTACCAGAAGAAATCCAACATCTGCATATGGAAGCTTTTTGCGTTCACGTAGCCGACTGGCTGGTAGGAGGCGTGGGGACATACCCTCCAGGTTGCTGTTAATGATTACTTGGATGACACCTATTGCAATGACTCCCACCGGCG